>JBBRSX010000031.1:0-49306 GCA_038244925.1 Hyphomicrobiales bacterium
AAGTCAGTGCTTCGAGGTAGAGCGGCTGAACCGGTTGACCGGCAGAGTGTTCAGCGGTTTCCACCGCCGTTGCAACGGCTTTGATCATGACACTTCCCCTGTTGTCGTTTTTATCGACTTATATTCGACGAAACTTGTGTCTCGCCTGATAGCTTCAACTTAAGGGGGCGGTTTGAAGATCCGCTTAAATAAGACAATAAAGAGATCATGAATTTAAGAGAGTGAATCGTCGATTAAGCCCATGAATAAAGGGCTTTTCGCAATCTTTCATTGACGGTGGGACGGCTCTGTTCACGCTTCGTCTGCACCCCCTGTCACATTCCAAAACAGGTCCGTCTGAATTCGAAACGCTCGCGTAACAGGTGTGATGGAACCCTTTACGGTGACTGAAAGGTTACCGCGCAAATAATCGAAAATTGTCCGGGTTCGCGCCGCGAATTTTGCACGCGGGACGAATTATGGCGGAAACAGATCGGACCGCGGCGGCGCTTGCCGCTCTTCTCTACTATGGAGGCCGTTCGCGCGCGGCCATCCAGGCCAGCGCCAAATAGGCCGCCAGCATCACGGCTTCGAACGCCACGACTGTCAGACTGCCGCCATAGATGCCGGGAAACATCAGCTCGATGACAGCCATCGACACCACGGTGGTGAGCCACACCACCGCGCCCCAGGGCGTGGCGAGCCAGAGTCCAACCGCGGCGACGAGTTCGATCACGGCGAAATAGATCGTCGCGGTCTGCCAGGCCATCGACTGGTTTTCGAACGCCTCCTCCTCGCCGCCGATGAAACCGGTGACCTGCGCCCAGTGATAGAGGCCCTTGGCGATCGAGACGATCGCCATCACCCGCAGGAACAATACCAGCCGGCGGGTCCACGCATTGTCGTCGGGCTCGATCCGCTCCGACGAGATCGCCGCCACCGACATCGCCTTGTCCCGCTCCCGGGCATGGTCACGCGCTTGCTCGCGCAAGGCGTCGCGCGCGGAGCTATCGGACATGCAGGTTCTCCCCGGCGCTAATCCCGGAATCAGGGCTGCTGGGCCACAAAAGCATTCTCATGTGGCGACTCTTGGCCCGCTTGGACGGCAAAATCAATTGCTGTTGCGGTGACGGGGCCGCCTTGCGATGCTAGAACTGGAGCAATTCGAAACACCCTGCCGGGAGTACCTTCAGATGGCGATCAAATTCGGGCGTCCGATCGAAATGCGCGACGGCCCGCGGCGGCAGACCGCCCTTTCCGCTTCCCCGCTCGACCTGGTGACCCGGCTCCGCCGCAACCGCAAGGCCGAATGGGCCCGGCGGCTGGTGCGCGAAAACGTGCTGACCACCGACGACCTGATCTGGCCGCTGTTCGTGGTCGACGGCCACAACACCCGCACCCCCGTCGCCTCGATGCCCGGCGTCGACCGCCTCACGGTCGACCAGGCGGTGCGTGATGCCGAGCGCGCGATGAAGCTGAACATCCCCTGCATCGCGCTGTTTCCTTACACAGAGGCTTCGCTGCGCGACGAGCACGGCTCCGAGGCGCTGAACCCCGACAATCTGGTCTGCCAGTCGGTGCGCGCCATCAAGAAGGAGTTTCCCGAGATCGGCGTGCTCTGTGACGTCGCGCTCGATCCCTTCACCAGCCACGGCCATGACGGCCTGATCGAGGACGGCAAAATCCTGAACGACGAGACGGTCGCGGTGCTGGTGCGGCAGGCGCTGGTGCAGGCCGAAGCCGGCTGCGACATCATCGCGCCCTCCGACATGATGGACGGCCGCGTCGGCGCCATCCGCGAGGCACTGGACGACAACGGTTTTGTCGACGTCCAGATCATGGCCTATGCGGCAAAATACGCCAGCGCCTTCTACGGCCCGTTCCGCGACGCCATCGGTTCGGCCAAGACGCTGACCGGCGACAAGCGTACCTATCAGATGGACAGCGCCAATTCCGACGAAGCGCTGCGCGAAGTCGAACTCGATCTCGCCGAGGGCGCCGACATGGTGATGGTCAAACCGGGCATGCCCTATCTCGACATCGTCCGCCGGGTAAAGGACACGTTTGCGGTGCCGACCTTCGTTTATCAAGTGTCCGGCGAATACGCGATGATCGCGGGTGCGGCCAACAATGGCTGGATCGACGGCGACCGCGCGATGATGGAGAGCCTGCTCGGCTTCAAGCGCGCCGGCGCCGACGGGATCTTGACGTATTTTGCGCCGAAGGCAGCAGAGAAGCTGAAGGCGCAGTCGTAGCGCCCTTCAACGCGCCACCCCGGCGGCCGGATGCGGTCCGCATAACGGGCGGAGCGCCCGCGCTCCTCCCGCGACAACACGGTGAACGGATAGACCGGCTCGTCCCTGGCTTTCTCGAAGAACGGGTGCGGCCACACTTTTCCGCGCAGGCGCCAACCAAGCGCCTTGCCGATGGCACGCAAGAGCAGCGAAAGGTTGAGGAATCTCGAGATTCCGGGTTCGATGCTTCGCATCGCCCCGGAATGACACCAAAGTCCCGCCCCCCAAAATTCGCCCGAATATTGCGGCGTGTTAATGTCCGGCCGCCCTTGCGGGCGCGAGGCCGATTCCCATGTTTGCACCGGCTATCTTCGGTCTGGAGGGACTGACCATGTCTTATAGCGGTTCGGGCAACAACGGCGGCTCTTCAGGCGGCAACTGGCGCAATGACGGCGGCGTGCCGCCACATGCGTTTGATCCGGATGTGCAGCCGGAGCTGTTTCGCGGCGTGCTGACGCGGCGGGTGTTTGCCTTCCTGATCGACCTTGTCGTGATTACGATCCCGGTCATCCTCGGCTACCTCTTCATCGCCGTATTCGGCCTGGTCACGCTCGGGCTCGGCTGGGCGCTGTTCTGGCTGGCGTGGCCGGCGACGGTGGTCTGGGCCATCGTCTATTACGGCGCCTCGATCGGCGGGCAGCATTCGGCCACCATGGGCATGCGCGTGATGGATCTGGAACTGCGCACCTGGTACGGCCAGCCCGGCTATTTCGTACTCGGCGCCACCCATGCGGTGCTGTTCTGGGTCTCGGTCTCGTTCCTGACCCCGCTGGTGCTCCTGATCGGCCTGTTCAACGGCCGCCGCCGGCTGCTGCACGACATCGTCCTGGGAACGGTGGTTATCAACAGCTCGGTACGCACCCAGGTCGCACCTGCCGCTCGGTCTTATTGACCAAGATCTAAACCAATTGACGGTACGCTTCCGGAGCGCGAAGCTACAGTTTACCCGCTTCGGAGGCCCGACGACCCGACGTGACCCAGCACTCCCGTGACACCCCGCAATTCTACCTGACGGCGCCCTCGCCGTGCCCGTATTTGCCGGGCCGGCACGAGCGCAAGGTGTTCACGCATCTGGTCGGCGACAAGGCCGGCGACCTCAACGACCTCCTGACCCATGGCGGCTTCCGCCGCAGCCAGTCGATCGCCTACCGCCCGGCCTGCGACCAGTGCCGGGCCTGCGTCTCGATCCGGGTCGTCGCCAACGAGTTCCGCCCGTCGCGCAATTTCCGCAAGATCCTGGCGCGCAATGCCGACGTCATCGGCGAGCAGCGCAGCGCGGTGCCGACCTCGGAGCAATATTCGGTGTTTCGCGCCTATCTCGACCAGCGCCACCGCCATGGCGGCATGGCCGACATGACCGTGCTCGACTACGCGATGATGGTGGAAGACAGCCATGTCGCAACCCGCATCATCGAATACCGCAAGCGCAACATCGATTCAGGGATCACCGGCCGCGGCGACGAACTGATCGCGGTGGCGCTGACGGACGTGCTCAGCGACGGGCTGTCGATGGTGTATTCGTTCTTCGAGCCGTCGGAGCAGAGCCGCTCGCTCGGCACCTTCATGATCCTCGATCACATCACCCGCGCCCGCCGGCTCGGATTGCCTTACGTCTATCTCGGCTACTGGATCGAAGGCTCCAAGAAGATGGACTATAAAGGCCGCTTCCTGCCGCAGCAGCGACTGGCGCCGAGCGGTTGGCTGCGCGTGGATGCGACCGGCGAAACGCTGGCCGAGCCGCAGGACTGAGAGGGCGAATGACGAGTAGCGAATAGAACGTCCTCATTCGCTACTCGCCATTCGCCTCTTCTTCACCCCACCAGCGTATCGAACAGCAGCTTCACGTTCAGCGCCACGATGATCCCCGCGACGATCCACGCCAACGCGGCGACGGAACGCGAGATCGCGAATGCGCCCATCTTGTTCGGATCGGACACGAACCGCACCAGCGGGATTACCGCGAACGGCAATTGCATCGACAGCACGACCTGGCTGAAGACCAGAAGCTCTGCAGTGCCGCGCTCGCCGTAGAAGGCGGTGACGATCACGACCGGCACGATGGCGATGCCGCGGGTGACCAGCCGGCGCGCCCAGCTTGGCAGCCGCAGGTGCAGAAAGCCTTCCATCACAATCTGGCCGGCCAGGGTCGCGGTCACGGTCGAGTTGAGGCCGGAGGCCAGCAGCGCGACCGCGAACAGGGTCGAAGCGATGCCGAGACCGAGCAGCGGCGACAATAATTCAAACGCCTGGCCGATTTCGGCGACGTCCGAATGGCCGCTGGAATGGAAGGTGGCGGCGGCGACGATCAGGATCGCGGCGTTGATGAACAGCGCCAGCATCAGCGCGATGGTGGAATCCGTGGTCGCCCATTTGATCGCGTCGCGGCGGCCCTCATCTGATCGTTCGTAGGCGCGGGTCTGCACGATCGAGGAGTGCAGATAGAGATTATGCGGCATCACGGTGGCGCCGATGATGCCGATCGCGATGTAGAGCATCTCGGGGTTGGTGACGATCTCCGGCGACGGCATAAAGCCGCGCAGCATCGCCGCGACCGGCGGTGCTGCGGCGGCGATCTGGATGCCGAAGCAGACAGCGATCACGATCAGCAGCGCGATGACGAACGCTTCGAGAAAACGAAAGCCCCGGTTCATCAATAGCAGCAGCAGGAAAGCGTCGAGCGCGGTGATCAGCGCGCCGCCGATCAGGGGAATGCCGAACAGCAGCTTCAGCGCGATCGCGGTCCCGATCACTTCAGCCAGATCGCAAGCGATGATCGCGGCTTCGCAGGCGAGCCACAGCATGAAATTGACGGGGCGCGAAAAGCTGGCGCGGCAGGCCTGCGCCAGATCGCGGTCGGTGGCGATGCCGAGCCGGGCGGCCAGCGCCTGCAGCAGGATCGCCATCAGGTTCGACAGCAGGATCACCGACAGCAGCGTGTAGCCAAACTTCGAACCGCCCGCGAGGTCGGTGGCCCAGTTGCCGGGGTCCATGTAGCCGACTGACACCAGATAGCCGGGGCCGAGAAAGGCCAGCAGCCGCCGGGCCCAGTGGCCGCTCAACAGCGGCACCGCGACGGTCGCGTTGACCTCCGGCAGGCTGCGCTGAATGCCCGCGGCCGCATCCGCGCGCCAGCCGGCAGCGACCGGCGCGGTTTCAGGGCTCAATTCGGGGGTTCGTGCATCCATTTGAGCAGGATGACCGATCTTCGTTCTTATTGCAACTCATTTGCAACTGCATCTAGCCGATCCCGCAAATGATACCGTCACCCCCTCTGGTGATCCCCAACCCAATCTCCCGTAAGAAAGTCAGCACCGCCTCGATCAGTTGATTTTGTCGTAACCGTCGCCAAAGCCCGAAAGTCCAAAGGCAAGAGTCACGTTTTCCTTGCTCAAATTCTGAAAGACGACAGCGAAGCGCTTTCCGGACTTCATCGATCCCAGCAAGTCCGGCGAGAGCGTTGTCGCGGCATAACATCCCTTGAGATCACAGGTCTGAATCGCCAGCGGTTGAGGCTTGCCTTCATCGATCTGCAAGTTGACCCCGGCCGGGAGGAACAATCCCACCGGAAGCTGGATCATCATGACGGGCTGTCGTGTCTCGGCAGGCAACTTCACATTCACGGAAGCCACAAGCTGGCCCGTTTTAGTCATGTAAAGACTTTGCTCCATCTCGCAGAGCAGCGCGGCTTGCCTGCCATCGCTTGCGCAACGCGACGTCCAGACGGGCTGAGATTGCGCACTGCCGTCCGTCGATGCCGCAGCGCCAGCTGGCGCCGGCGCTCCCGCTGGTTTCGGCGCAGCGGGCGCTGCCTTCGTAGCCTTGTGCTGAGCTTGCTGAGCGACGGCAGGATTGACGAGAACCAGGCAGGAAGCCCCCGCAACCAGAAGAAATATCCGCACAATCTTTCTGATCATACCGTCTATCACATCGCTAAGCGCCTGATTCAAATCCTGCCTACCACGCAAACTTGATACCACTCGTGCCAGCATACGCCTGGCTTTGCGAAGCCAGCTGGGCCGAGAGTGAGGTGAACAGCGTCACCTGTTTCGACACAGCGAGGTCGCTGCCGATCACGACCTGGGCCGAGTCCGCCGACGCGGGCGTTCCGATGGTATTGAACAAGAACCCCGGCGCAACGTTGAACGATGCCGTGATGTGCCGATCCGGGAAGAAGTCGTGAACCCAGACGGCTCGCAGGTAAGGAGCCCAGGTCGCGCCGTCTGCCAGCACGATCTTGCTGTCCAGTTGCAGACCGAGAGACGATGGCAGCGACAAGGTCGACTGCGGTTGATAGGTCAATCCCAGAATTCCACCGGGGAAGCCGGAGGCCAGAGTTTCAGTGTAGCCGCGCTGCCACGTATTCGCCCATTGAAGAGCGGCGAATGGCGTCACCGCAAATCTGCCGACCGACTGCCGCCACCCGAGTTCGACGCGTCCGGAAAACTGATCGCTTGCGAACCCGCCCGAGACCAACTCGCTCGGAAGACCGACAGCCGCGATTTCGCGTGACATGTGATTATCGAAACGGCCGTAGCCGAGGCTGCCGCTCAGATAAAGCGGACCATCGCGAACGGCGCCATAGACACCGAGATGTCCGCCTTCGATACGGCCGCTGGTCGCGCGGTCGGCAACGGAATATATCGAGCTGCTTCCGCCGGCACTGAATCCAAAGACTGCATTGTCGCCGAATTGCCGCTCAACGCCCAATCCGCCGCCGCCGCTCGAAGCGGACGAGCCCGGGGCTCCTGACGCGGCGTTGCTGCCGATGATCTGCCTGGAGCCGAACGGAGCAGCCCAGACACGCCAGCGATCCGAGAAACTCGATGGGGCATTGCGGATACCCCGGAACGCGCTGTTTGCAATCACATCGGCGGGAGATGCCGCGGCATAGGCTTGCGCGTTGTCGTCGAACACGACCCCGTTGTTGCTCGGCGCACCGGAAACCCATGAGTTCATCTGGTCGAACATCATGGACCCGAAGCCGGCACCCGCGCTGAAGCTGGCCTGTTGCGTCGCCGCCGTGCCGCCGCCGCCAACGGCATTGTAGAACTTTGTCAGCGACGCCTGATCGGGCAGATCGAACAATGCAACTGCAAGCGGCGCAAATGCGGGCGAGCTGCGGGCGCTCTGGATCGCGTTGATCGCGTTGCCGATCGATGCGAATTGCGGCGGCAGCCCGACCGGATTGAATGAGACGTTGTAATCGAGCACCAGATCATTTGAATTCGGATTCAAGAGTTTGTAGGTGAGGATCGCGGAAGACGCCACGTCGAGTGTCAGTCCGGGGTTGGTGAGGCCACCCGCCGCCGAAACGATCGTCATCTGATGGTCGCCGGGCAAAACCTGAGCCTTGTTCAGGAGATTGACCGTAACCTTGCCGGCCAGAGACCCCGTGCCCGTTGCGTTGATCCGATCCGCCGTGCTCGGCCCGAAATCGAGATCGAGCAGATAGGTCCCGCCAGCTGACTGCAAGAGGTTGCCGGTCACTGCGCTGGTGAAAACGTTGTTGATACCGCCGGGCGACATCGTTCCGTTGTTGGTGAGGAAATTACCGGCGCCGAGCATGACGTTCGCCCCCATGTCGAACAGACCCGCAGCCCTGTTGTTGAAGGCGTTGACGCCCGCACCAAGATTGATCGAGCCGATCATGGTGCCGTAGTTGTCGATGGTGTCGTTGCCGCCGGTGGCGGTCATCGCATAGCCGGCGATCTGATTGATCGATGTAATACGGCCGTTGTTGGTCAAAAGGTTTGTCGCGCCGTCGAGGAAGCCAACGCCGGCGCCGGTCCCGCTGCCGCCGGTGATGGTGGTCCCGGCGGTGACGGTGACGTCGATATTGCCGTTTCCGGTCCCGCCCGCGCTCTGGGCCAGCAAGGCAACCGAGTTGAGACCAATCGCTGCGACATCCTGGTCCTGAGTCAACGACACGGCCGCACCCTGGCCAATGCCTCCCGCAGTCCCCTGGAACATCGGATCGAGGCCGAGCAGATCTCCGGATTTGCCAACGACGCCGCCACCGCCGCCAACGCTCTGCACGAAGACACCGGCGGCATTGTTGCCGGTCATGATGATAGAGCCGTGGTTGACGACGCTCACGATGCCGCCATTGCCGTTGCCCTGGGCATGAAGCGCGAACGTCGCTGCGCCGTCGGCGGTTGCAATACCGCCGCCGCCGCCAACGCTCTGCGCAAAGAGACCGACGGAGCCCGCGCCCGTCATCGTAATGGTGCCGGTCGCAGTGTTCGTGATCGTGACATCGCCGCCCTGCCCGACAGAACCGGCGCCGCCGCCGATCGGAACGACAGCGCCGATGGTCGCAGCAATAGCCGATCCTCCCGAGCCGCCACCGCCGCCGACGCTCTGCGCAAAGATCGCAACGGAGTTGATCCCCGTCGTGATGATGGCGCCATCGTTGCTAACGGTGATCACGCCGCCACGACCGCCGTTACCACCCGTGCCGCCTACGGCCACGGTGCCGCCGCCCACATTGGCCGAAACCGTCAGCGCAGCGCCGCCATTGCCGCCGCCTCCACCCACGCTCTGCGCGAAGATCGCGGTCGACCCGGCGCCCGTGGTTGTGATCGTTCCGCTCTGGCGGTTCGTGATCGTGATGTCGCCGCCGTCGCCGCTCGAGCCGCCGCCGCCTCCGACACCGATTCCCACCGGCGCGACGGCGCCGTAACTGCCGGACGTGCCGCCGTTGCCGCCACCACCGCCAATGCTCTGCGCGAAAATACCGAGAGCGATCGCGCCGTTGGTGCGGATCGCGCCATAGTTGTCGATGGTGATGGCACCTCCATTACCGGACGATGCACCGTTGCCGCCAACTGACATCGAAAGCCCGATGCCTCCCGACACGACATTGCCGCCGCCACCGCCGCCGCCGCCGACGCTCTGGGCGTAGATGCCGTAGGCCATATCGCCCGAAGTCGTAATCGATCCAGTCGCGGAGTTCGTGATGGATACCGCACCGCCATCCCCGCTCGAACCACCCGAGCCGCCAAATGCCATCAGGCCGTTGGCCGCGGCGCCGCTGCCACCACCACCGCCGACGCTCATGGCCATGATGCCGTTCGCGCTCGCTCCAGTCGTGACAATGGCGCCGGTGTTGGAGATGGTGACGAGGCCACCTGAGCCGGAATTTCCACCGGTACCGCCGATGGCGAGCACACCCGACGAGGCCCTTGCCGAGCCGCCACCGCCACCAATGCTTTCCGCCATGATGGCGTAAGACTGCGCGCCGCTTGTCGTGATGGACGCATTGCTGGTCACGGTCACCGCACCGCCATCGCCGCTGCCGCCGCCGTCACCACCCACGGTGATGATACCGAGCAGATCGCCGCCACCGCTGCCGCCGCCACCACCGATGCTGGAGGCATAGACGCCGCGCGAATTACGCCCGGTGGTGACGATGTTGCCGCCGCTCGCAACGGTAACCGTGACCGTGCCGCCGCTGCCGCTGGATCCGCCCGCGCCGCCGATGCCAAGCAGGCCGACGACGCCGGGCGACGCATTACCGCCGCTGCCGCCGCCGCCACCGATGCTTTGCGCCATGATGGCATCCGAGTTGACCCCGCTCGTCGTGATCGCCCCCGAACTGGTCACGGTAACGGTGTTGCCGGCGCCCGAGCTTGCGCCGGTGCCGCCGATCGCAATTTTCGGGCTGAGCGGCGTCGCGTTGCTGATCGGAATGAGAATGATGCTGGGATCGACCGGAAGCGGCGTCAGACCGCCACCGAGGCCGACGGATCCGTTTCCGCCTTCACCACCGCCGCCACCGATGCTCTGCGCCAGAATGCCGACGGAGTCATCGCCGGTGGTGGTGATGGCGCTGTGATTGTTCACATTGACGGTGCCGGCGTCGTTGCCGGTGCCGCCGTTTCCGCCAACCGAGATCGCGATGTTGACGTTGGTGCCGCCGCCCGGCGACGGACATACGGGAAGGCCACAGGCTGCGCCGAGCGCGAAAGCCAGCGAATTGGCTCTTCCGCCGACGCCGCCACCGCCACCGATGCTTTGTGCGAGAATGCCGTGCGCACCGTCACCCGTGGTGGAAATTCCACCGGTCTGGTCGATCGTGACATTGCCGCCGAGATTGCCTGACCCGCCATTGCCACCGACAGCGACCGATGCGTTGACCGTGTTGCCGGGGCTGCCCGCGGCAAATCCGACGACGGCACTGATCGTTCCGCCGCCGTTGCCTCCACCGCCGCCGATGCTCTGCGCCTGAATGCCGTAAGCGCCGTCGCCTTGCGTGCTGAGCAGCCCGTTGTTGGTGACGTTCACCGTGCCGCCGATGCCGCCGGTACCGCCCGATCCGCCGATCGCCACGCCCATGTTGACGCTCGTGGCTGTGCCGCCGACGCCGATCGCGGTGGCAACGGAAAAGCCGCCATTGCCGCCGCCACCGCCGATGCTCTGCGCAAGAATTGCGGTGGAGTCCGCTCCGCCCGTGGAAATATGACCGGTGTTGTTGACGCTAACGGCCTGGCCGATACCGCCGACGCCGCCCGACCCGCCGAGCGCGAAGTTGACATTGTACGAGTTGCGCTGGGCGAAGCCGCCTGCAAATGCGAACCCACCGCTGCCACCGCCGCCACCGACGCTCTGGGCAAGAATACCGAAGGATTCAGTACCCGCGGTGGTGATGCTTCCGTTGCGGGTGACGCTGACGATGCCGCCGTCTCCACCAACGCCGCCGGTACCTCCGACACTCAATGCAAGGCTGAGATTGGTGTTGCATCCGCAATCGGGGGCTGCGGTCAGGGACGCCGCAGCACCAAAGCCGCCGGTGCCGCCACCGCCGCCGACACTTTGGGCAAAAACTGCGGCCGACGTATTGCCGACCGTCGTGAGCGAACCTGTGCTGTTGACCATGACAGTGTTGCCGTTACCACCGGCGCCGCCCTTTCCGCCGACAGACGCCGTCAACGCTCCCGACATCGCAGCGGTGTTGAACGCAAGGGCCGCGCTTTGACCGCCGTCGCCGCCGCCGCCGCCGATGCTCTGGGCCAGGATCGCGTTCGACCCCTTGCCGCTGGTAAAGATGTTGTCGACGCTGGCGACATTCACCGTACCGCCTTGTCCGGCAGTGCCCGCAGAACCGCCGACGCTGACGCCGACATTGACGAATGTTCCGGCGGTGCCCGCGGACAGCGCACCGCTGAAACCACCACTGCCACCGCCGCCGCCGACGCTCTGGGCATAGATCGCAGCCGCGTCGTCACCGGATGTTCGCATCGTCAGGGTCGAACCGAGCGTCGATCCGACATTGCTGTTGACCACGACCCTGCTCGCGTTCTGACCGCCACCTCCGCTACCGCCGACACTGACGCTTGCGGCACCGGGGCCGGTCGTCAACGTGCCATCGACACTGAAGCCGCCGTCGCCACCGCCGCCGCCGATGCTTTGAGCCTGAATGCCGCGCGCACGAATGCCGTCGGTGGAAACCGTCCCGGTGTTGGTGACGGTGACCGAGCCCGCGATGCCGCCGAGACCAGCCGATCCTCCGACGCTGACCGCCACGGCTCCGGTCTGCGCACCGGCCGCCGAAAGACTGAATCCGCCATTGCCGCCGCCACCGCCGATGCTCTGGGCCAGGATCGCCGTCGATCCAGTCCCGGTTGTCGACACACTGCCGTTGCTGGAAACAATGACATTTGCGGCATCGCCGCCGCCAGAGCCGCTGCCACCGATACTGACGGCAGCAGCCCCCGTGATGCCGGATCCGGCAGAGAATGCGCCGGCGGCGCTGAACCCGCCATTGCCGCCACCGCCGCCGATGCTCTGCGCAAGGATGGCCTGCGCGTTCTCACCGTGGGTCGCGATGTTGCCGGTGCTCGCAACGGTAACGGCAGCACCGGTCTGGCCTGCACCGCCGCTGCCGCCAAGACTGATGCCGACAGAGGCGGCGCCGGGAACGACAGGGGGCGCGAAGCTGAATGCGCCTGCCACCGAAAATCCACCGTTGCCACCGCCGCCGCCGATGCTCTGAGCAACGATGCCGCGGGATTGCGAACCGAACGTGGTGATCGCGCCATTGCTTGTCACGGACACCGTGTCGCCGATACCACCGCCACCGCCGCTGCCACCAAAACCGATCGCAGCGGCGATACCGCCGCCGCTGGCCGCAACGGAAAACCCGCCGTCGCCGCCCCCACCGCCGATGCTCTGTGCGATGATGCCGTTGGAATCTCTCCCCGTCGTCGTGATGGCGCCGGTGTTGCGGACCGTCACGTGATCGGCGCGGCCGCCGGTGCCGCCCCTGCCACCAAGCCCGACAGAGACATTGACGCCCGACACTCCGGCCGCGACGGCAAATCCGCCGTTGCCGCCGCCGCCCCCGATGCTCTGCGCCGAAATGCCATTCGACTGACTGCCGCTGGTGGATATGGTTGCCGCGGTCGTTACCGTGACCGACGCGCCCGCACCGCCGCTGCCGCCCGTGCCGCCCAGGGCGACTGCGGCCGACACGTCGCTCCCGCCGGATGCGCTGACAGCGAAGCCGCCATTGCCGCCACCACCGCCGATACTTTGCGCAAGGATACCAGAGGCGCTATTTCCCGATGTATTGATGTTGTAGGCCGGACTTCCGGCCGTGCCCTGCACGATCACCGTGCCGCCCGCACCACCGGCACCACCGCTACCGCCCATCGCCAGACTCAGGACGCTCGTGGTGAACGCCACGGAGTTGCCGCCATTGCCGCCGCCACCGCCGATGCTCTGCGCCTGAATGCCGACTGAATTCACGCCGTGCGTCGTGATCGAGCCGCCATTGTTGACGGTCACATTGCCGCCGATACCGCCGCCGCCCCCGCTGCCGCCAAATGAGAACGTGCCGCCTGCCGTTCCGCCGTTGCCGCCGCCGCCACCGATACTTTGCGCGAAGACGCCTTGCGAATCTGCGCCCTGGGTTGTCAGCGTGCCGGTGTTGGTGACAGTCACGTTGCCGCCGGGCGTGGTCGATGATCCGTTACCACCCAGCGAAACCAGGCCGCCGGAATTGCCGCCATCACCACCGCTGCCGCCAATACTCTGGGCAAAGATCGCGATCGAATTTGCGGCGCTGGTGGCGATGGCGCCGCTGTTGGTCACCGAGACGTTGCCACCATTGCCGCCGCTCGACCCGCTGCCGCCGAGCGACACGAGGCCGCCGGAACTGCCGCCGCCGCCACCGCCGCCGCCGACGCTCTGCGCGAAAATGCCGTAAGAGTTCGCCGCATGTGTCGTGATCGAACCGGCATTGTTGACCGTGACCGTACCGCCATCGCCCGCACTCGCACTGCTGCTTCCGAATGCAACGACGCCATAGGAGCTGCCGCCATTTCCGGCAAATCCGCCGATGCTGGCGGCGTAGATCCCGTTGGAGTAGGTGCCGAACGTTTCGATCGCGGAAGCCGACGTGGTCGTCACATTGACGCTCGAGCCGTAAGCCGCTCCGCCGGCGCTGTTCGATCCGCAATAAAGGCCGGCGCAGTCGCCTGCGGAGCCACCCGCGCCACCGCGGCTCACCGCGCTGATGCCGTTTGCATCCGAGCCGCTGGTCCGTACTGACCCATTGAGACTGACCGACACGGCGTTGGCATGACCGCCCTCGCCGCCGTTGCCTCCGCTGCCGCCAACACCGGCAGAATTGCCGCCATTGCCGCCGTCGCCGCCAACGCTGGCGGCAACGATGCCCGCCGCTCCGTTGCCGGATGTCGAGATGGCGCCCGTCGCTGAAAGCGTGACCGTTCCACCGGCGCCACCATCGCCGCCGCCGCGTCCGTTGCCGGCGACATAGGCGTCACCACCGCTGCCGCCGTTACCGCCGCGCGCGGTCACGACGATACCGGAGGCGTTTGTCGTGACGATCGCACCGGAGCTTCCTGACGACGGGTTGGCGCCAGGCTGCGCGTAGGTAAGATTGAGACTATTGGCACCGTTACCATCGTCACCGGGATCGGTACCGATTCCAATGCCGCCATTGCGGCCGTTGCTTCCATCGTCGGCGCGGGCCGCCAGACTCAATCCCGATACGCCGCTGGACGGGGTGACATTCGCGGTCAGGGAATTGACGTTGAGGGTCGTGACCGAGTTGCCGTCATAGCTCACACCACCCGAGATATTTCCCGAGCAGTTGACGACACCATCGCAAGTGGCGGCCGCCGGGATGACCGACGCGACCAGACACGCACAACCCAGGAGAGCGGCCAAAAACCGACGCGCCCCCCCGAATACCTCCACGAGGTTCCGCAACGCCCTGTCCCCCAATACCGCCTACGGTTCCGTGCCTGTGGCTTCCAGAACCCCGACTCCCAAGCGTCTTCATGTCATGGCGCCGCGGTAAGTGTCCTGAAACGGCGGGGAATTTTCCTGAAGTTTTTCTGAAATATTATGGAGTTCCTCTTTTTGCTGCGCCACTTACACCGATCGGCGCGCCAAGAGCGCAGGCCGGGCGGCGCGCTCCAATCCCTGATTTCGAGTTCCCTGCTGTCCTCCTGCGCTGGGGGCACGCCGCCGGAGAGAGAGAGAGAGAGAGAGAGAGAGAGAGCGTCGATCTGGCGCCCTGGAATGGATTTTCCGCATCCATGATTTCAAGAATTTGATCGGGGACGCCCTGTCCACCTCTTGTAAAGCACTGAGGAAGTGCTTTACGTTAGAGACATGATCAGACTACCGGTCGAAACGCCTACTGCCACCCTGCGATACGCCCTTGCCCCCGACGAGGCCGGCATTGCCGCGATCGAAGCGACGTTCGCCGCCTACGACCGCATGATGGCGATCCTCGCCGAAGTAGCACCCGTCGGCGCCAACCTCGTCTCCCTGCACGCCCAGGCCTACGAAAAAATCCGCGTCGAGACCGGCCTGCCCGCGCGCCTGGTGACGCTCGGCCTGCGCGACCGTGCCGGCTATGTCGCGGGCGCTGCCATGCGGAAAATTCCACTCGACGACAAGTTGTTTGCAATCAAGGGACCAACTTCACTGACCATTAGCACTGTCCAGGGACGCGTCTTGGTGCCGTTCGACGTACCCGGTTATCTTGCCGGCTGGGAAAGCCCCTTCCCGGCTCACTTGGTCTCGGACGGCCACGCTTACGAAATCCAGATCGCCGTCAAATCGAAATCAACCCAACCGGAGGAGAAGACCATGCTTCACGAAGGCATTTTGGCGCGCATGGGCCGGCTTCTCGCCGCCATCGCCAGCCAGACCATCGACAACGCCGAAAACAGCAACAAGGTCGCACTGGTCAAGCAGGCGATCCGCGAAATCGACGCCGGCGCTGATGAAGCACGCTACGCGCTCGGCAAATCGCGCGCCGAGGAATTCCGCCTCAAGCGGCGGCGCGAACAACTCGATGCGGAAGCATCCAGTCTCTTGGAAAAAATCCGTCTCGCAATTGCGGAAAACCGCGACGACCTCGCGCGCGCCGGCGTCGCACGGCATATTGATCTGGAATCCCAGGGGCTGGCGCTGGAACGCGCAATGGATTTCATCGAACTCGAAATCGATGAACAGACCAAGGCCTTACAGGCAATGCTTGGTGCGCGGCGTGAAGCGGAAGTCCGCCTCGCCGATCTCGAAGCGAGCATGTTGCAGCATGCACCACTTGAACCCGGACGGGCAGCTCCCACGACTAATACAGTGAGTCCCGACCGAGCCATGGCGGCGATCGCACGCGTTACCGGCGTTCCCGCTTCAAGTGTGCTCGGCGACAGGGAGCTGGATGAGCTCGACCGGCTGCACCGCGAAAAGGAAATCGCGGCGCGGCTTGAAAGGATCAAGTCGCAGCAATGAGTGCCGTCACCGATATCCTGCTGGCGCCCGACGTACGTCCTTTCGCGATCGCTGCTGCAATCATGGCGACCCTCGGCGGCATCGAATTGCTGACCATGATCGTCGGCTTATCGATCAGCGAACTGCTCGGCCAGGACTTTGCGCTGGACACCGAGAGCCACAGCGCCATTGGCGGCTGGTTTCTCTGGATCAACGCAGGCCGGCTGCCGCTGTTGATCCTGCTGATCCTGACGCTCGGAATATTCGCGATCGCAGGGTTTTTGCTGCAGGGAATTGCCCATGGCGTCGGCACCGCCGTGCCGGTCACGCTGGCAGCACTTGCCGCGGCAGCCGTCAGCCTGCCGGCCATCAGGATCTCCAGCCGCGGCATCGCCCGCATCATTCCGCGCGACGAGAGCTATGCGGTCAACGATTCCGATTTCGTCGGCCACGTCGCCGAAGTCTCGATCGGTCCGCTCGACCAGGGACTGCCCGGCCGGGTCCGTCTCAAGGATGTCTTCGGCAACTGGCACAGTGTGGCCGCACGCGCCAGTGCCGATTCTACGCCGCTCGCGGTCGGCGCCAGCGTTCTGCTGGTCGACCGCGACGCCAGGAGTTTTATCGCCATTTCCGCACCAGCCGACCTCGTTACACACCAGCCATCATCACCCAGGGCATAAAAAATGTGGGAACTTGCAGTACCCGTCGCTATTGGCGTTCTTGGTTTTCTTGTTATCGGACTTTTACTCGCGAAACTTTACCGCCGCTCGACGCGTGACGAAGCCTATGTCCGCACCGGTCTCGGCGGCCAGAAGGTCGTGCTCGACGGCGGCTCACTCGTTCTTCCAGTTTTCCATTCGACCGCGGCCGTCAACCTGAAGACACTGCGGCTCGAAGTCGCCCGCGGCGGTCCGGATTCGCTGATCACCAAGGACCGCATGCGCGTCGACATCGGGGCCGAATTCTATCTGCGCGTCAAACCGGATTCGTCGTCGATCGCGCTGGCCGCGCAGACGCTGGGCAGCCGCACCAACGACGCCGCCGAACTGCGCGAGCTGGTCGAGGCGAAATTCGTCGACGGCCTGCGCTCGGTCGCGGCCACCATGAACCTCGAGGAGTTGCAGGAGCAGCGCGCGACCTTCGTCAAGGCGGTACAGGATGCCGTCGGCGCCGACATCCAGAACAACGGTCTGGAACTCGAATCGGTTTCGCTGACGCGATTGGATCAGAGCGACATCAAGCATTTCAATCCCAGCAACTTCTTTGACGCGCACGGCCTGACCACCCTGACCAAGGTCACCAAGGAACGTGAGCAGGAGCGTAACCAGATCGTCCGCACGACCGAGGTCACGATCGCCCAGCAGGATCTGATCGCGCGGCAGACCACGCTGACGATCGAAAGCACCAAGCGCGAGGCGGAGCTGGCGCAGCAGCGCGACATCGCCAACAAGACCGCCGCGATGCGCGCGCAAACCGCACAGGTCGAGCAGACCGCGCTACAGAACGAGGCTGAGTATCGCATTCAGCAGGAACTGGCGGTCGCCAACAAGCAGACCGAGGCCAACCAGGGCCGCGATACCCGCAAGATCGAAGCCGATCTCGCGGTCAAGCGCCGCGGTACCGAAATGGAACGCGATCTGCAGATCGTCGC
The DNA here is from genome assembly GCA_038244925.1 of Hyphomicrobiales bacterium. Lineage (GTDB taxonomy): Bacteria > Pseudomonadota > Alphaproteobacteria > Rhizobiales > Xanthobacteraceae > Bradyrhizobium. The sequence goes on from JBBRSX010000031.1 coordinate 17,680, forward strand.
CCAGGAAAGCGCGATCGCGGTCGCAACCAAGAGCAAGGAGCAATCGGAAGCGCAAACCATCGCCGAGACCGCACGCGCGCTGGCGATCGCGGCCGAGGAAAAGGTCACCACGGCGCGCGCCACCGAAATCGCCGAGCGCGACAAGATCATCAACGTGATCGCGGCGCGAAAGGCCGCCGAGACCAACGCGATGCCAATCACGGTGATGGCGGAAGCCGAAAAGCAGGCCGCGGCCAACAAGGCCGAAGCCACCAACGTGCTGGCCAAGGCAGACGCCAATGCCGCCTCCACCCGGGCCGCCGGCGTCAAGGCGCTGGGTCAGGCGGAGGCGGAAGTCGCTGCGCTGAAGGCGGAAGCGCGCAACAAGCTGAGCCCGGACATGATCGCCTACGATCTCAACCTGGCGCGCATCAACATCATCCCGAACGCGCTGGCCGAAGCGGTAAAGCCGATCGAGAAGATTTCCGACATCCGGATCTTCGATACCGGAAGCCTGCTCGGCCGCGGTGGCGCTGGCGGCGGCGGCTCGGGCGGCGGCAACGGTCTTGGCGGAGGTCTTGGGCTTGGCGACGGCCTCGCCTCGCAACTACTCTCGGTGTCGGCGTTCAAGCCGATCATCGACAAGATCCTCACCGAGGCCGGCTTCGCCGCCGGCCCTGACGCGCTGACCAGCCTGACCAATGCACTGGCCGCGCAGCAACTGGCGAGTCCGGTCGAACCGACGGCCGCACCTGCGGAACCGTCAACACCAACCGACACGCCGCCGCCGTCCACAATCTCGGGAACGGGCAAGGCTACGCTCGGCCCCAAGGCGTAATCGAACGGCCTGAACCGCCGCTGATATCTAAAAAGGCCTGCTGCGATTCACGCGGCAGGCCTTTCTGTTTGCCTTGTCGGGAAACGGGTGGGTTGGATCGTCCTCTGGCCAGACAATGGGACAGATCGAATGTCCATGGAATCACCGTCATGTCCGCCGCCGAAACGCCCCGCCTGCCCCCAACCTTCAACCGCCTGGCCTGGTCCAACCTCGCCGCCCAGTCGGCCGAACAGATTGCGCTCGCCGCCGCGCCGATCGTCGCGGTGCTGCTGCTTGGCGTCGGCGAAGGCCAGACCGGGCTTTTGCAGACCGCGCTGACGCTGCCCTTCATCCTGTTTGCGATTCCCGCAGGGCTGCTCGCCGACCGGATCTCGCGGCGCTATTTGATGGCGGGCGCGGAGGCGCTGCGTGCCGCGGCGCTCGGCGTCACGCTGCTGCTGATCTGGCTCGGGCTGATGACGCTGCCGCTGCTGGCGCTGCTCGGCTTCGTCGCGGTGTGCGGTACCGTTGCCTACAGCGTCGCCGCGCCGGCACTGGTGCCGTCGCTGGTAACCTCGCAACAATTGCCGGCCGCGAATGCGCGGATCGAACTGGCGCGCACCGTGGCGTTCGCGAGCGGTCCCGCGCTCGGCGGCGTGCTGGTCGGATGGGTCGGGGCTGCGCCCGCTTTCGGATGTGCCGCGGCGCTGTCCGTCGTCGCGGTGGTGCTGCTATCAGGCATCTACGAGCCGGCGCGCTCACCCGCGCCGCGGCGCCATCCGCTGCAAGATATCAAGGAAGGCGCCGCTTTTGTGCTGCATCACCCGCTGCTGCGGCCGGTGTTCATCACCCAGTTCATCTTCAACACCGCTCAGTTCCTGCTGCTCGCGGTGTTCGTGCCCTATGCGGTGCGGCACCTCGGACTCTCTGCCACAGGCGTCGGCACGGTACTGGCGATGTTCGGCGTCGGCATGGTGATCGGCGCGCTCTCGGCAACGCGGGTGATGAAGCGCCTCGCCTTCGGCACCGTGGTCGGCCTCGGCCCGGTGACCGGCTTCGTCGCCGCCTGCGTGATGGCGCTGACCACGATCTTTCCGACGCCGTTGTTGGCGGGCCTCAGCTTCTTTCTGCTCGGCGTCGGTCCGATCCTCTGGGTGATCTCGACCACGACGCTGCGGCAGTCGGTGACGCCGCCGTCGCTGCTGGGCAGGGTCTCCGCGATCAACATCATGAGCTATGGCGCCCGCCCGCTCGGCTCGGCATTGGGCGCCATCGTCGGCGGATTTTACGGCGCCGAGGCCTGCCTCTATCTGGCGGCCGCGATCTTCGGCGCGCAGGCGTTGGTGATTTTGCTGTCGCCCGCCGTGTCGCTGGCGCGCCAGCCCGACATGGTCGGCGACGGGCCCGCGCTGCGGGCGTGTTGATGCCAACGGCGTCATTCCGGGATGGTGCGTAGCACCAGACCTCAGATGCGCAATTGCGCATCGGGGAATCTCGAGATTCCGGGTTCGATGCTTCGCATCGCCCCGGAATGACGGGGCAATTGGTCCCATTAGCGCTTCCCAATCTCGCTTGGTATGATACTTATCATCCTAATATCAGAGACGGGAACCTGCTCCATGGCCGACCAGACCATCGCGATTGACGCCGGCCCCCGGCCGGAAGCTTCCTCCACGGTCGTGCAGATCGCGGTGCTGGCCGCCCTGGCCGCCACCGGCACGCTCGCCACCAACATCCTGCTGCCGTCGTTGCCGCAGATGGCGGCCTCGCTGAATGTCAGCAGTGCCGCGGTCACTTCGGCCATCACCATCTTTCTCGCGGTATTCGCGGTCGGGCAGCTCGTGGTCGGTCCGATTTCGGACCGTTACGGCCGCCGCTGGCCGGTGCTGATCGGTTTCGCCGTGTTCTTTGCCGGCAGCGTCTGGTGCGGCCTTGCCACCGACCTGCCCGGTCTGTTGACCGGCCGTGTGATCCAGGCGGCCGGCGCCTGCGCCACGTCGGTGCTGTCGCGCGCCATCGCCCGCGACATGTTTTCCGGCGCAGCCCTGGCCCGCGCCATGGCGCTGATCATGATCGCGATGGCGGCGGCCCCCGGCTTCTCGCCGCTGCTCGGTGGCGCGCTCGATCACTATTTCGGCTGGCGCTCCGAATTCGTGCTGGTCGCGGCCTTTGCCGGTCTCGGCGCGCTCGCCTACAGCAGCGTGTTCGGCGAAACCCATCATGCGACGCGGACCCCGCTCGATCCGCTCGCCATCGCCAGGAACTATCTTGGCCTGATAACCGATCGCCGTTTCGTGGTGCCGGCCACGACCGTCAGCCTGATCATGGGCGGGCTGTTCGCGCTATTCTCGGCGGCCCCCCGGATCCTGATCGAGGCGATGCATTTCACGCCGATCCAGTTGGGCCTGTTTTTCGCCGGCACCGTGATGATCGTGTTCGCCGCCGGCATGCTCGCGACAAAATTGGCGCCGCGCTACGGGCTCGACCGCTCGATCCGGGGCGGGTTGTGGGCCGCCGCCGCCGGCGGCGTCGCGATCCTGCTGGTTTCGCTGTACAGCCCTTCCTTCCTGCCGTTCCTCGCCGCCATATGCGTGTTCCTGCTCGGCATGGGCATCGTCAATCCCTTGGGCACCGCGCAGGCGCTGTCGCCGTTCGGCGACCGGGCGGGTGCAGCCTCGGCGCTGGTCGGCTTCTTCCAGATGATTTCGGCCGCGATCGGCGTCTGGCTGGCGGCGACGATTTCGCACGAAGCCTTGTTTGCGCTCGGCGTGGTGCTGACGGTGTTTTCGCTGGTCGCGTTCGGCCTTTACACGCTGCGGACCAAGGCGGGCTAGGATTTGCGCCACGCCCCTCCGTCGATCGAAACTTCGCGGCCGTTCCGGTCAGTGCCGCGAAGGTTCAGTTTCTCGTCGTCAAACGATAGCGTCCACTTCTGCTCGGCGGAGCCCGCGCCCAGCGTCACGCTCTGAGCCACGAAGGTGTGGTCATTCATCCAGCCCCCCTTCGCCGCAAACAATCCGTATGGCGTCGGATCTCCCTTGCGATACAGCCCATCCAGTCCGATCGGGCCGCCAACCCTGATCGACGGCGCGCCTGGATTCCGGCTGAAAAACTCCAGGTCAAAGCGCGGTTGCGGACCGGTGAGCGTCAGCGTGAGCGATTTCACGCCCAATCCATTGCCGGGAAAGGTGTAGGTCTTTCCCGAGATCGTCGCCACGGTCTCCGGCGCTACGCCAACCTCGGTCGGCTTCTCCGTCGATACGTCGCGGATCGCGTTGGCAAGCAGACCTGCGCCGTCTGACGTCCCCGCCAATGTCGTCTCGGATTTGACGGCACCTGAAACATAATCCGCCATGACGCCCAAACGATAAAAGTCCTTCGCCGTCGTGACGAGAACGATATCCAAGGCAGGAAACACCATGATGACCTGATTATGGTATCCGACCGCCATGTAGACATTCTTGTTGGGCAGGGCCCAGAAGAAGTTGGAATATCTCAGCTCCGGTTCGGACTTCATGTGCATATCGACCGTCGCGTGGCTTGCGCTTTCAAACCAGGCAGGCGGTACAAGCGTCCTGCCTTCCCACTCGCCATGCCGGAGGTAGAGATAACCGATCTTCGCCATGTCGCGCGGTTTTAACGACAGACCGTATCCTCCGGTCGAGACGCCCTGAGGATCTCGCCGCCAATTCCATTCGGTGATTCCCAGCGGACCGAACAGCCGGGCTTTTGCATAGTCCGACGCGCTCATCCCCGTGAGTTTGGTGAGAATGGCGGAGAGAAGGTGAGGATTGCCGCTGTCGTAGTAGAATATCTCTCCAGGTGCGGTTAACATCGGACGGTCGAGAATGAACTTGACCCAGTCCGGGCTGCGCTCCATTTCGATCACCGAAACTGGCGGCCCGCTCAGCGACTCGCGCCAGTCCAGTCCTGAGGTCATATCCAGCAGGTGCTGCAGCGTGATCGCCTTCTTGCGGTCATCCACGTTGGCGATGGTGCGGTCGGCAAAGAAGTCCAGCATCGAATGGTCCGTGCTGTCCAGCAGCCCGTCCTTAACAGCCATCGCCGCCAGGGTGCCGATGATAGCCTTGGTGGAGGAATTGATGACGTGGGGAATATCAGCGGCATACGGCGCATAATAGGCATCCAGCACGATCCTGCCGTGCCGCGCGATCAGCAGGCTGTCGAGGCTGCGGCTGGCCCCGAATTCCACGATTTTGGCCAACGCCGCCGAATCCATGCCCTGCTCTTCCGGCGTGGAGGTTTGCCATTCCTTTGTCGGCCAGACCGGATCGGCCTTCTGTTGGGCGCTCTCCTGCGCCTTCTCTTGAGCATAGGCGGCCGGACCGCAAACCGAGGCCGTGAGCGTCATGGCCGCCACGAGCCGTAGAACGAAAATGCGTGCGTTTTGCATGTGCGCTCCTTCGAGATGGATACGACCGATTTGACAGGGCTGGCAGAATTCCGCGGCGGCAGGACCTCGGGCGTATCTCAAAGGCGGCTGGACGACAAATCAAAGCTTCCTGAAAGTCTTTGTCCCGCATTGCGGTCATGTTGCGGTCTTCCTCGCTCCGGCGAGTCAACAACAGGACCACATCGCCATGACCATGACGACCAATATCCCCCACTCCGCCGCGGCTGTCCCGACCGGCCGCAGGTTCGCGGCCGCTTTCGGCCGTCTTATCAACAACTGGCTGGCAGCCTTGATCGCGCATCAGGAGCGCCAGGCGGCACGAAAGATGCTGTTTGATTTCAGCGACCAGCAGCTGCGGGATATCGGAATCTCGCGTTCGCAGATCGACTACATGCTGGATCACCCGTCCGCGCGCGACTGAGCGCAACGCAGCCGGCGACAAGAGGCCTGCCATCGGCGGGCCTTTTTCGCGTTCAGAGTATCCATTTGGCGCAACGCTGCGCGGCGCCGGTTCGAACCCGGGCCGCGCAGGTTTCGTCTGTTGTCAGGCGGCCTTCGACAGCCCCTCCACGCCGGCCAATGCCTGGTCCAGATCGGCCAGGATGTCGTCGATATGCTCGAGGCCGATCGACAGCCGGACATAGCCCGGGGTGACCCCTGTCATCGCCTGCTCCTCGGCCGTGAGCTGGGAATGCGTCGTCGAGGCCGGATGGATCGCAAGGCTGCGGGCGTCGCCGATATTGGCGACGTGATAGAACATCTTCAGCCCGTCGATGAACCGGCGGCCGGCTTCCGCACCGCCCTTCAGCTCGAAGCCCAGCAACGCGCCATAACCGCGTGACATCACCGCATCGGCCCGCCGCTTCGCCTCGCCGGTCATCAGCGAGGGATGGATCACCTTGGTGATCTTCGGATGCTTGGCGAGGTGTTTCACCACGGCATTGGCGTTCTCGCAATGAACGCGCATCCGCAGCGGCAGCGTCTCCAGTCCCTGGATGAACATGAAGGCGTTGAACGGCGACATCGGCGCGCCAATATCGCGCAGCAGGGTGACGCGGGCCTTGATGATGTAGGCCACCGGCCCCAACGGCTTCACCGCCTCGGTCCAAACAGCGCCGTGATAGCTCGGGTCCGGCGTGTTCAGCATCGGGAAACGGTCCTTGTGCTTCACCCAGTCGAAATTGCCGCCGTCGATGATCATGCCACCGATCGAAGTGCCGTGGCCGCCGATATATTTGGTGGTCGAGTGCAGCACGATGGCGGCACCGTGATCCAGCGGCCGGCACAACACCGGCGCCGCCGTGTTGTCCATGATCAAGGGCACGCCGAGTTCGCGGCCGATTTTGGCCACCTCGGCAATCGGAAATACCGCAAGTTTCGGGTTCGGGAGCGTCTCGGCATAATAGCAGCGCGTGCGCGCGTCGGTGGCGCGGCGGAAGTTTTCGGGGTCGGCCGGATCGACGAAGCGGCATTCGATGCCCATTGTCTTCAGCGTATTGGCGAACAGGTTCCAGGTGCCGCCGTAGAGATCGGTGGAGGCGACGAAATTGTCGCCCGCGTGGCAGATGTTCTGCACCGCGAACAGCGAGGCCGCCTGCCCCGATCCGAGCGAGAGGCCCGCGACACCGCCTTCGAGCGCGGCCAGCCGCGTTTCCAGCGCGTCGTTGGTCGGATTGCCGATCCGGCTGTAGATGTTGCCCATCTCCGCCAGCGAGAACAGGTTGGAGGCGTGGCTGGTATCACGGAATTCGAAGCTGGTGGTCTGGTAGATCGGAACCGCCACCGCCGTCGTGGTCGGATCACTGCGATAGCCGGAATGGAGCACGAGGGTTTCGGGATGCTTGCTGTTGGTCGCCATGTTGGTCCTCTCGGTTGATACGAAGTTGATCGAGTGTCGGTGTCGGTGGGCCGCCGGCCGCGCTGCGGGTCGCGGTCGGCTACCGTTGCTGCGACGTCAGGCCTTTTCTTCCCCCACCCTGTCGGATACCGCGCGGCGGTCGAACCGAAGCGGCAGCTCCTGGTTCTCGATCTGGCTCAGTCCCAGCGAGAGCCCGGCCAGCTCGTCGGCCCGCGCGATATGGCGCGCAATTTCCGGATTGATCGTGGAGGCGTGGGATAGCGCCAACATGTGACCGGCTTCGGGCAGATGCCTGACCTCGGAACCCTCCACGATCGCGGCAAGACGCCGCACGATGCGCTGAGTCAAATAAGGCGACGTTCCGCCGGAAAACAGCAGCGTCGGGACCCGAAGCGAAGCCGCCTCGATGGTGGCATTTTCCTCGGCGAACGCCGCGGTGAAATCGAACGCGAGCTTGTCGGCGCGTTCGATCATCCGAAGCCGCGCGCTCGCCGATATCGGATCCTGCGGTCCGGAGCCGTTCCAGAACTCGACGAACTTGTCGATCGCCTCCAGCACCGAACCGTTCCAGAGGTCTTCGGAAATGTCGCGCGAAAGCTGGGCGAAACGGGCGTGAAGCCGGCGGTCCGAATCGCTCTCGCGCAGCAGCGTCGGCAGTACCGGCTCGATCATGGTCAGGCTGCGCACCCGGTGCGCAAACGGTGAATCGGTCGCGATCTTGAACGCGATGGCGCCGCCATAGGAGTGGCCGACGAGATGGATCGGCCCGGTCGCGTCGTTGAGATGATCGCTGACGCAGCGAACCTCTTCGGCCAGCGTCAGCGGCAGATCGAGCGCGCAGGTATTGCTGCCATAGCCGGAAATATCCGGCGCGATGAACTGATGGTGGCGCCCGAGTTCCTCGGCAAGCTTGCTCCACTGCCGGCCGGAACCGAGCGAGCAATGCAGCGCCACAACGGTGCTCTTGGGAGAGATTGGGAACGGGACATGAATCACGGATGTCATCGGATTATTCCTGACTGTAGATCGAGGTTGACCTGGGTTTTGCGGCACGACCACGCGGGCTCGTGCGAATGCTGGGGGCTTACGCTGGACGAGATACCGGTCCGATCTCTGTGACGGAGTGCACGCTGCAGGTTGCGTCGGATCGATCGCAGCCAGCGCAGCCATGCCGGGGATTTCGCGGCCCCCGCTGCACTGCGCGGTGCGATCATGGCAATATCCTGGACTGTATCCTGGCTCGTCATCGGATATTCCCGCACGCCGGTGTGGAATGCAGCGGCACGGCGTCACCCTGAGGCCCACGCTTGTCGCGCAACGCCGCATACGCCAAGCATGCGATGACACCGACGACCAGCACGGCCGCCGAAATGTTCAACGCATAGGAAAGACTGCCGACGGCGTCGGTAATGGCTCCGGTCGCGATCGGGCCCAAGGTCTGGCCGAGGCCGAACGCGACCGTCATCATGGCGATCGCCTTCGGCCACGCACCGGGCGGATAGTTCAGCCGCGCGAACGCCGTGGTCGACGATACCACGGCGAAGAAGGCGTTGCCGAAGATCACGGCCGATGCCGCCAGCACGATCGGGTGCGTACCGATCAGCGGGATCAGCGCGCCGACCGCGGTGATGGCGATCAGCAAGGCGGTGATCCGCCCGCTGCGCGCCTTTGCCATGGCGCCACCCCACACCCAGGGCTGGGCGAACGCGCCGATGCCGATGCAGGTCCAGAACGCGCCCTGCGCCATGGCGCCGCCGCCGGCGTTACGCACATAGGCAATCATGAAGGTCATGTAGGCGATGTAGCCGGCGCCGAATAATGCGTAGCCGATCAGGTACAGCAGAACCGGCCGCGTCCGGACCTCGGAGACCACCGAACCAGCGGCCAGTTGCGGCTCCGGAACGCGCGCCACCGGCAGCAGCAGCGCCAGCGCCGCCGAAATCACCGCCAGTGCCGCCCAGACGATCTGCCAGCTGCCCTTGCCGAACATCTCCAGCAGGAACGGCGCGGCAAAGCCCGAGATCAGGATGCCGGCCGCGGGCCCTATGTAGAACAGGCTGAGGTAAAACGCCTTGCGTTCCGGCTGCGCCTCCGCGACATGGGCCGCCAGCGCGCCGCCGGCGATGAAGGCGAAAGCCGCCGCGATACCGGACAGCAGCCGCGCCGCGCTGAGGATCACGAAATCGCCGGTCCACGCCGACACGAACAGCGAGAGCACGCAGGCCGAAGCACTGACGATCAGGGTGTTGAACATCCCGACGCGCCGGATCACCGCACTGGCGGCCAGCGCACCAGCGAGGTAGCCGGCGGCGTTGATCGTGTTCATGAAGCCCGCGGCGGCATAGGACCAGCCGAGGCTGTCGCGCATGTCCGGCAGCACAAGGGCGTAGGCAAAACGGCAGATGCCGAGCCCGATCGCAGGTGCGATCGAAAGCACGATGATCAGCCAGGCCGGGTGCGCATAGGGTTGCGCGGAGTTTGCAGACATTTTTGGGCTCTTGTTGTTCACGAGATCGATCCCGATCCGGACCGTGTCAGCAGCCTGGATCGGGAGGCAGACATCGCGGACCGCGCGCTCAGCGCTTGGTGATGACGACTTCGAGATATTCGCTCGGCACCACCATGGTGGCGTCGCCGGAGCGGTTCATGCGCACGATCAGCGCGTGCAGATCGTTGTGCAGTTCTTCCTGTTTGGCCGGTTCGAGCGCGGCGAAGGCTTTCAGCACCGGGCCGTAGAAAGTCTTGAACACTTCCAGGAAGTGCGACGGCGAACGGTAGCGAAAATTGAACAGCCGCGATTCGCACTTGATCGAGCGCGCACCGGCGTCGAACATTTCGGTCAGCCGTGCGCGCGTTCCCCACATCGCCGGCGATCGGGTCCCGGCGGGAGGCGGCAAATGCTTGCCCAGGGTCTTGAAGACCTGGCCGATGAAGCCTTCCGGCGTCCAGTTGGCGAGGCCGATCTGCCCCTTCGGCCTGCAGACGCGCAACAGCTCGGCGGCCGCCCGGTCCTGGTTAGGCGTGAACATGACGCCGAAGGTGGAGACCACGGTATCGAAGCTGTTGTCGTCGAACGGCAGGTTTTCGGCGTCGGCTTCCTCGAAGGCGACCGTCATGCCGTCCGCGGCGGCGCGCGCCCGGCCGCGTTCCAGCAGAGCGGGCACATAGTCGGTCGAGGTCACGTCGCACCAGCGCCGCGCGGCAGCCAGGCTCATCATGCCGTTGCCGGCGGCGACATCGAGCACCTTGGAGCCGGACTTGAGGTCGAGCGCCTCGCAGAGCTCCTCGCCGACGATCTGCAGCGTCGAGCCGATGATGGCGTAATTGCCCGACGACCAGGCGCCCTGCTGGCGCGTCTTGAGGGCCACGAGATCGGTGGCGGGGGCGGACGGGATGGCTGTGCTGGCGGTCGCTGGGCTGGCCATTGTGTCTCCTTTCGGGATTCGAGCGGCCACAGGGGGCGACCGCAATGAACCGAACATGGCCTTGCGCAGACCTAAAGACTCTGACGGCGGGCTGATTTTGCCTTGAGGGCACCCTGATTTTTCAGTGAGATGTCGAGTTGTGTGAGATTTCGCACTTCCAGGGTGATTTCAGCGGCGTAAATGCCAATAACGTTTCCGAACCCCGTCACACTGGGATCCAGGATGAAACACGTGCGATTCTGCTTTGCCGACCATGTGCTTGATGTCGACCTTCGCGAGCTGACCCGCGCCGGCGCTGGAATAGCCGTCGAGCCGCAGGTGTTCGATCTGCTGATCTATCTGGTCGAGAACCGCGAGCGGGTCGTCAGCAAGGATGATCTGATCGAAACCATCTGGGACGGCCGTATCGTCTCCGAATCGACGCTGACCAGCCGAATCAACGCCGCGCGCAAGGCGGTCGGCGACAGCGGCAAGGATCAGGCCGTGATCCGCACCATCGCGCGCAAGGGCTTTCGCTTCGTCGGCGACGTCCATGTGCAGGCGGACGGTGCGACCAGCGAACGGCCACAGCCGCTGGAGCAATCAGGCAAACCGCCGTATCAGCAATTGCCGGCGCTGGACCGCACCGCCATCGCGGTGCTGCCGTTCGCCAATATCAGCGGCGAACCGGAGCAGGAATATTTCTCGGAAGGCATCTCCGAGGACATAATCACCGCGCTGTCGAAGCTGCGCTGGTTCTACGTGATCGCGCGAAACTCCTCGTTCATCTACAAGGGCAAATCGGTCCATCACAAGCAGATCGGCGAGGAACTGGGCGTCCACTACGTGGTCGAAGGCAGCGTGCGCAAGGACGGCGATCAGGTCCGCATCAACGCCCAGCTCGTCGACGTTGCCACCGGCAGCCACCTCTGGGCGGAACGCTACGACCGCAATCTGGCCGACGTCTTCGCCGTGCAGGACGAGATCACCCAGGCCGTGGTAGCGGCGATCGAACCGCAACTCTATGCCGCCGAGGACTTTCGTGCCCGGCGCAAGACGCCCGACAATATGGACGCCTGGGATCTCCTCATGCGCGCGCTGTCGCATTACTGGCGGGTGACGCGGCAGGACAATCTGGTGGCGCAGGCGCTGCTCGAAAAGGCCATCGCCGTCGATCCCGGCTACGGCCAGGCGCTCAGCCTGCTGGCGGCCTGCCACACATTTTCGGCCCACATGGGCTGGGAGGATATGTCAAAGGCCGTCCCGGTTGCCGAACGCGACGCCCTGGCCGCGATCCGCGCCGACAGCGAGGACGCCTGGGCGCACTACGCGCTGGCCAGCGTCTATCTCTTCAACCGCCGCTTCGACGATTCGATCGCCGAGTTCGAACTGGCGCTCCGGCTCAATCCCAATTTCTCGCCGGCCCGCGGCATTTACGGCGTCGCGCTGGCCTATTCCGGCCGCTGGGAGGAAGGTTTTCGCGCGGCAAGCGAAGCCTTGAGGTTCAGCCCGCGCGATCCCTTCGCCGCGATCTATTCCGGCGTTGCCGCCTATTGCCAGTTTGTCGGCCGCAATTACGACGAGGCGATCCGGCTATCGCGCGAGGCGTTGCGGCAACGGAACGATTTTGTCGGGGCCCACCGGGTGCTCACGGCCGCCGCGGGGATGTCGGGCCACGAAGATATCGCGAAAGCGGCCTTGATCGAGGTTCGCCGCGCGCAGCCCAATATCTCGCTCGCCTGGATCGAAAGCGAGATGCCGTTCGAACACGACACCGAACGCCAGCATTATCTGGAAGGATTCCGGCGCGCCGGGCTGAAGTAGCGAGGCGCCTTGCCCGGCGCGCCCTCAACCCTTCGAGAATTGCCGAAAGTCCGGCTCGCGGTGAAACCAGAACTCGTAGCCGCTGATGTTCTTCTGCATGGCGACGTCGTGAATCGGCTGGTTCAGCGGACTGATCGGGACATCACGGATGCAGAGCGCGATGAAATCCTTGACCGCTTTCTCGTATTCGCCGCCATCGGTCGTGAAACGCGCTTTGTCGATCAGCGCGTCCATCTCCTTGTTCTGGTACGAGGAGATGTTGAAGATCGAATTGTTGCCGTGCAGATTCCAGTAGAAATAATATTCGGGATAGTCGAGCCAGCCGCTGAAGCGATTGAGCGCGAGCGGCAATTCCTTCTTGTTCAGCGTGGTGCGCCAGTTGGCGCCGGGAATCTTGTTGATCGTGGTCTTGATGCCGATCTTGGCGAGGTTCTCCTGGATCAGCACGATGGTCGGCTCGCCAACGGTCGCCGTCCCCGTATCCAGCGACAAGGTCGTCTCGAAACCGCTCTTGAGGCCCGCCTCCTTCATCAGCGCCTTCGCCTTCTCGATATCGGTGACGTAAGGAAATGGTTGCGGCCATACCGGCTTGGCCACTTCGGCCGGCCCGCCATACATCGGCACCGCGCGGCCGAAAAAGGCGCCATTCTGAATCCCTTCATAGGGCATTGCCCATGCCAGCGCCTGCCGCAATTTGGCATTGTCGAACGGCGGTCTGGCGGTGTTGAGCGCGAGATACCACAGCGCATTCGGAATCGGGACGCCCGATACCTTGATCTTGCCTTCCTTGACGATCTGTTCGAAGTCGCGCGGCGCGAAACCGCTGGAAAAGTCGGCATCGCCGCGCTCCAGCGTCGCCCGCCGGGTGCCCGCCGACGGGATGTCCCGGGTGATGATGCGCTTGAGTTTCGGCAGCGGGCCACTTTTCCAGCCATCGAAGCGGGTGAAGATAGTTTCGATGCCGGGCTTCCAGCTATCGATCCGGAACGCGCCGCCGCCAGCCTCGTTGCTCTTGAGCCAGACCATCGCCCAGGGATCTTCCGGCGTCGCATTCTTCTTCGCCAGTTCGGAATTGATCACGAAGGGCACGACGACGGCGACGTTGAACAGCAGCAGCTTGTCCTTGCGGACGTAGTCGATCCGGAAGGTGTGGTCGTCGACCACGACGAACTGCTCGGGTTTATCCAGCGAGCCCGCCGACATCTGGAAGGTCGGAAAGCCGCCGACCTTGACGGCGCGATCGAACGACCATTTGACGTCCTTGGCCGTTACCGGCGTGCCGTCGTGGAATGTAGCGTCCTTGCGCAGCCGGAACGTGCAGGACATGCCGTCGGCGGCCACCTCCCAACTCTCGGCGAGCTCGGGGGCAAGTTTTTCGCGATCGTAGGACTGCGTTCCGTCCGGCAAAGTCTTGTTGGCGTAGGACAGCAGCCGGTCATAGCAGTTCCAGGATAGTCCATTGACCGTCTGGTTCGAGCCGACGCCCTGCATATCCAGCGAATTGGGGCCAAGCTCCTGGACCACCAGCAGCGTTTCCGCCCGTCCCTGCGCATCGGCGGAACCGATGCCAAGCGTCGCCGCCGAGGCCCCGGCGAGCGTCGTCTTAATAAAATTCCGGCGATTCAGGATGAGCGGAGCGGACATGGCGGTATCTCCTCGATGAGGCCGGACTGCCGTTTTTGCAGGCAAGGTCCATGCCAGCCCAGCCAAATCTCATGGAGCTCCGGACAAAAGCGGATATGGTCGTTGGTTATCGCCGCCGGACAAGGATCAGCATGAGGCAGCTGCATTGCCCCAAATGTCGGACCGCAACGTTCTTTGAGCTCGGGCAGTGCGCGACATGCGAAACGCCGCTGACTTTCAACTTGAAGCTCCTCAGCTTCGAAGAGTTGAAATCAATGGTGCCATGTGCCAATCGCACGCTGATCGGGTGTAACTGGTCAGTCGATGACGGCCACCCGTTTTGTCATTCCTGCCGACTCACGCGGATCATTCCCAATCTCGGATCGGACCGCAACGTCGCGCTGTGGAAGCGGGTCGAGAGGGCGAAGCGACGCCTGGTCTATGATCTCAGCCGGCTCGATCTTCCGCTTGCCGTTCCATCCGGGCCGAACATTTCCTTCGACATCCTGTCGGACGAAACCGCGGGATTTCCGATTCTGACCGGGCATCTCGCCGGCCTGATCACGCTCAACCTGGCGGAGGCTGACGACGCCGAACGTGAATCCCGCCGGATCGCGTTTCGCGAACCTTACCGGACACTGCTCGGCCATTTTCGCCACGAGGTCGGACATTTCTATTGGGAGGTACTGGTCGGCCAGACCAACCTGAAAAGCCCGTTTCAGCTGATCTTCGGCTATGAATCGCGCAGCTATGAAGCTGCGCTGATAGCCTACCATCAACGAACCGAACGTTCCTATGATCGGCAAGCGTTCATCAGCGAATACGCGACTTCCCATCCATGGGAAGATTGGGCGGAGACGTTTGCCCATTTCCTGCACATCGTTGCAACGCTCGATTCAGCCGCCGGCCTTCCCTTGTCGCTCGACAAACGCTCACGCCAGACGCTGGAAGATCCCTATATGGAGGCCGATTTCGACGCGTTGCTGACCTCTTGGAGCCCGGTCGCCTACAGCATCAACGAACTCAACCGCTCGATGGGCCTGAACGATGCCTATCCGTTTCAATTGTCACCCGCGGTCCGCGGAAAACTGCACTTCGTCCATATGGCGATTCTCAATTTCAGGCAGCGCGAGGCGCCCGGTTTGGACATTGCCGGTGCGCCACTGCCCGACGCCATCGGTACCGAAGCGGACGCTAAGGGCGCATGAAGCTGAAATCGGTGTCGGGATCGCAATTGTCGGCAACAAAGCGCAGCTCCGACTGGACGTCGGCCACGGCCCTGTTCTCCAGATACTTGGAGATCACGAGGCCGAGCAGCGCACGGCACAGATTGTCGGTGCCCTCGCCCGCGCTTTCGGCTTCGGCGACGGCCGCGGCGAAATGACGATGTGCGATCTCGCTTGCGGACATGTTGGCTCTGGCTCCGTCTGACGGTCCTTGTTGCCACGAAAATCCGTGAAAGCTTTGATCCCGATCAACTCGCCAGATAGCGCTCATACTTACCAGCCACGACCTCGTCGGCCGCGATATCAGGATCGAGCGTATAGAGTTCCTGCGCGCGGCTGATGCCGCGCAGCGAAAAACGCCCGGTGGAGACCAGGTAGTTGCGCCCCGCTGCATCGAGGCCAGCGCGGAACGCCGACGAGGTCAACAATTCGCGGTCGACCGAGCGGCACATCGAGGCGATGCGGCTGACCTCATTGACCGCCGGCCCCACCACGGTGAAATCTAGCCGGTCCTCGCTGCCGATATTGCCGTAAAATACCTCGCCGATATGCAGGCCGACATGGGCCGTCGTCACCACCTTGTTTTCGGCGACGCGGCGGGCGTTGAGCGCCTTCATGTTGCGGCGAAAGCGATGTTCGGCGCGCAGCGCGGCAGGCTTGGCGATCGCCATTTTCTCGTGCGTGAACATCCCGAGCACGCCGTCGCCGATCAGCTTCAGCACCTCGCCACCGGCGTCGTGGATGGCGTCGATCGACGCTTGCGCATAGTCGTTCAGGAACGGGAGAATCTCGTCGGGCGCTATGCTCTCGCTGATCGCGGTCGAGCCGCGCAAATCGGAGAACCACAGCACCGCCTTGATGCGCTCGGTGACGCCGCGCGCGATCCGCCCGCGCAGCACCTGTTCGGAGGCGTCGCGACCGAGATAGACGCGGCCCAGCGTCTTGGCGATATCGGCCTGCGCCGCGGACTTGATCGCGAGCCCCAGTACCGGCACCAGATCGCGCAGCGCCGCCATGCCCTGCTCGCCAAAGCCGTCGTCGCGCCGCGTGGTCCAGTAGGAATAGACGCAATCCATCTGGCCCATGGTGCCGGCCGCGCCGAACTGGTGCACAAAGGAGACGAACTGCTTGTGACCCTTGGCGGCGAGATCGTCGATCATGCCGAAATTGTTCGTAGCACCCTGGGCCAGATCCAGTGCCAGTTCCTGACGGCCGTTTTCGAGCATGTGATAGAACACCGACCGCCGCCAGCTCTGGGCATTCTCGCCCTGGTCGGTCGATCCATATTCGAACGCATCGGCCTCGTTGGTCTCGGTGTCGTTCCAGCGAAAGCCGCGCCCCTCGAAGATCGGGTGCAGCGTGTCGATGAACACCAGCCCGCGCGACAGATCGAGCCCCTCGGCGCAACAGCGCTCGCAGAAGCCGCGGATCAGGTCGTTTTCGGGCAAGCCTTCAAGACCCTGGCTGACCAGCCAGTTCATCAGGCGCAAACGGGGCGTGAGTTCCATACGCCATTATGCCGCCCAATCGCTGCGAACGGAAGCTGGTGTAACGCTCAGAATTTTGCGCGCGCGACGGCCTCGCCGTCTTCCTTGACGAAGTTGGCGACCGGCCGTTCGAGCAAATCAAGCACCAGTTCCGACGGCCGGCACAGCCGCACCCCTTTGGCCGTCACGACGATCGGCCGGTTGATCAGGATCGGATGCGCGAGCATGAAGTCGATCAGTTCGTCGTCGCTCCATTTGGGATCGGCAAGCCCAAGCTCCGCATAGGGCGTGCCCTTTTCACGCAATAGCTCGCGCGCGGATATTCCCAACGCCGTGATCAATTCGACCAGCCGCGTCCGACCCGGCGGCGTCTTCAGGTATTCGATTACTTCGGGCTCCTCGCCGCTTTGCCGGATCATCGCCAGCGTGTTGCGCGAGGTGCCGCAGGAGGGATTGTGATAGATCGTGACGCTCATGGTTGAGCCTCCTTGCCGGCGGCGACAGAGGCTCCGACACCGGCTTCATACCAGCCGCGCGACGCTTTCACCAGATGAACCACCGAAAGCATCACGGGCACCTCCACCAGCACGCCGACCACAGTGGCCAGCGCTGCGCCGGAGTTGAGGCCGAACAGGCTGATGGCAGCGGCGACAGCAAGTTCGAAGAAGTTGCTGGCGCCGATCAGCGCCGCCGGCGCGGCCACGCACCAGGCCACACCGAAGCGTCGGCTCAGCCAATAGGCGAGCCCCGCATTGAAATAGACCTGGATCAGGATCGGCACAGCCAGCAGCACGATCACCAACGGCTGCGCTATGATCTGCTCGCCTTGAAAGCCGAACAGCATCACCAGCGTGGTCAACAGCGCGACCAGCGATACCGGCTGCAGCACGTGAAGCGTCCGCTGCAATGCTTCGAATCCGACATTCAACAGCGCACGACGCCACAACTGTGCGACAATGACAGGCACCACGATATACAGCCCCACCGAAATCATGAGCGTGGCCCAGGGCACGGTGATTGAAGCGACGCCGAGCAACAAGCCTACCAGCGGCGCGAATGCAAACACCATGATGACATCGTTGAGTGCGACCTGGCTTAGTGTGTAATGCGGCTCGCCCTCGCACAGGTTTGACCACACGAATACCATCGCCGTGCACGGCGCCGCAGCCAGCAGAATGAGGCCCGCGATATAGGACGGAATTTGTGCCGCAGGCAGCCATGGCGCGAACAGATGTCCGATGAAGAGCGATCCCAGCAACGCCATCGAGAATGGCTTGACCGCCCAGTTGATGAACAGCGTGACGCCCACGCCGCGCCAGTGCTCGCGCACCTGGCCGAGCGCTCCGAAATCGATCTTCAGAAGCATCGGGATGATCATCAGCCAGACCAGCCCCGCCACCGGCAGGTTGACCCGCGCAATCTCGGCGCTGGCAATGGTCGCGAACAGCCCCGGCAGCAGCAGTCCGAGCACAACGCCAACGACGATGCACACGGCCACCCAGAGCGAGAGATAACGTTCGAACAGGCTCATCGTGATTACGCCACGTCCGGGCGCGACAAAGTGGTGCCCTCCCCCCGGCCGATATCGCGCAGTTTCGTCCCGAGCGACAGCCGGTCGATACTTTCCAGTGGCAAACTCGTAAATGCAGCAATTCGATTTTTGAGAAAGCGGAATGCTGCTACGAACGCGGCTTCCTTTTCAATGTCAGTGCCCTCGACCGCGGCAGGGTCTTCGATACCCCAATGCGCCGTCATCGGCTGGCCCGGCCATACCGGACAGGACTCGCCGGCGGCATTGTCGCAAACCGTGAAAACGAAATCCATGACGGGCGCATCAGCTGCCGCAAATTCCTGCCAGCTCTTCGAACGCAAATCGTCAGCGGGGTATTCGAGGCGATTCAGAACCTTGATCGCAAACGGATTGAGGGTCCCCTTCGGTTGACTGCCGGCGGAGAACGCACGGAAGTGGCGGTGGCCGTCCTTGCGCAGAATCGATTCCGCCAAAATCGAACGGGCAGTGTTTCCGGTGCAGAGGAACAGAACGTTGTAGATGCGATCAGACATGGGCTTTCCTCCTCGACTTTGGCAAACAGCAAGGCTTCAGGCTTTCAACGACAGGCGCGCAGATTTCAGGCCTGCCGTCGCAACAATCCTGCAACATGAACAACACCACCGCCTGAAACGCGGCCAGATCGGCGCGATAAACAATAGAGCGACTGAACCGTTGCGCCGTCACCAGCCCGGCGCGCGACAAGATCGCCAGATGCGACGACATGGTGTTTTGCGGGACGGCGAGCGCCGTGGCGATGTCGCCGGCCGCCAGCCCCTCCGGCTCGTGCTTCGCCAGCAGGCGAAATACATCGAGCCGCGTCGATTGGGCGAGCGCCGCCAGCGCAAGGATAGCCTGTTCTGATTCCATATATCTAGAGTTATGGATATATGGCAATCCTGTCAAGCGAACGAGCGAAAGGGATTTCGCTCAATCTATATTTCGATAATTCTAGAAATATAGTTGACCTATGACGATTCTGGTGCCATGTTGCGATCATGAAACTCGATGACGCCGCCGCCCATCTGGAAGCGCTGGGTAACCCGACCCGGCTCAAGATCTATCGCGCGCTGATCCGTGCCGGCGCTGCCGGGATGGCGGTCGGACGTCTGCAGGAAAAGCTGAAGATCGCGCCCTCCACCCTTTCGCATCACATCAAGTCGCTGGTGGTGGTGGGCCTTGTTAGTCAGGTGCGCGATGCAACGACGCTCGTCTGTCACGCCAACTACGACGTGATGCGGGGGTTGGTGGATTTTCTGGTCGCTGAATGCTGCACCGAGACTGTCGAAAGCAAGGATGCGAAGACCGCGGCCTAGCTTTCGCATGCGAGTTATTTCGATATTTCTAGTTTGATGGGAGAATAAACCATGGACGGATCCAGGACAGTCGCGATCATCGGCGCCGGCCCGGTCGGCCTCTCCGCCGCGGCCCATGTGCTGGAGCGCGGTCTCACGCCGATCGTGCTGGAGGCCGGCGACAAGGTCGGCCACGCCATGCGGCAGTGGGGCCATGTGCAACTGTTCTCGCCCTGGGAATACAATATCGACAAGGCTGCCGCGCGCCTGCTCGCGCCGACGGGCTGGAATTCACCCGCTCCCGATCAATATCCGACCGGCGCGGAGATCGTGGAGCGCTATCTCGAACCGCTCGCCGAACGGACCGCCCTCAGTGCCCACATCCACACATCCAGCCGCGTTACCGACATCAGCCGGGTCGGCTTCGACAAGCTCAAGACCAGCGGCCGCGAAGCCGCGCCGTTCGAAATCCGCTATCAGAACGGGCAAGGCCCCAAGGTCGTGAAAGCTGACGCCGTCATCGACGTCTCCGGCACCTGGCATTCGCCCAATCCGGCCGGCGCCAACGGGCTGTTTGCGATCGGCGAGACCAGGGCGGCCGGCAGGATCGCCTACGGCATGCCCGACGTGCTCAGCAAGGACCGCGCCCGCTATGCCGGCAAGACTGTTGCGGTGCTCGGCGCCGGCCACTCCGCGATCGGCACACTCACCGATCTCGCCAAGCTTGCGGCAGAGGTCCCTGAGACCCAGCCGGTCTGGCTGTTGCGGGGCAACGATGCCGCCAAGGCGTTCGGCGGCGGCGCCAACGACAAACTCGCCGCGCGCGGTGAACTCGGCGCGACCTTCGCAGCCCTTGTTGCGGCCGGTCAGATCAGGCTGGAGAGCGAGTTTCGCGTTTCGCATCTCAACGCGGATGGCCCTCGCCTCGTCGTCGGCGCCGGTTCGGCCTGTTGCGGCCGCGAGGTCGTCGTCGACGAACTGATCGTGGCGACGGGTTTTCGGCCGGACTTCGATTTCGTGCGCGAACTGCGCATCCGGCTCGATCCTGCGATCGAATGCCCGGTGGCGCTGGCGCCGCTGATCGATCCGAACGAACATAGCTGCGGCACCGTGCGGCCGCATGGCGCGCGCGAACTGGCGCAGGATGAACCGGGCTTCTATTTCGCCGGCATGAAGTCCTATGGCCGCGCGCCGACCTTCCTGATGCTGACGGGCTATGAACAGGTCCGCTCGATCGCCGCCGACATCGCCGGTGATCGCGCAGCCGCTGAGAGGGTCGAACTGGTGCTGCCGGAAACCGGCGTGTGCAGCCGCTCGCCGGGACCAGACACCGGCAATTGCTGTGGCGGCTCTGCGCCAACGGATGTTGACGCCTGTTGCGTCGCGGATGCAAATGCCAAGCAACAAGGCAAAGCGGGATGCGGCTGCGCATCCTGAAGTCGATGGAGGAAATCGGCATTTCGCTGGAAGGTCGATCCGTTATTGTCGCGATGTGCGTAGGGCAGCTCGGCAGCCTGCTTCCGCACGTCGTCGTCCCATCGATTCTTGCCGGGTTTCTGATTCCGGAATGGCATCTGAGCGGCGCGCAGGCCGGGCTTCTGGCAGGCTCAGGCGCCGCCGGCTACATGCTGACCGTGCCGGTACTGGCAACGCTGACCGATCGCATCGACGCCCGCAAAATACTGATCGCGGGATCGGCGGTCAGCGCCCTCGGCACCCTGCTGTTCGGGATGTTCGCCACCGGCCTGTGGTCCGGCGCGCTTTGCAACGCGATTACCGGCGTGGGCTTTGCCGGCGCCTACATGCCCGGCCTCAAAGCGTTGACCGATCGGCTGGCGCCGGGCGATTCATCCCGCGCGATCACATTGTACACGTCGAGCTTCTCTTTCGGCGTCGGCCTGTCGTTTCTGGTCTCGCAACTCGTCGCGGAGGCCTTCGGCTGGCGCAGCGCATTCCTGGTGACGGCGCTCGGTCCTCTGGTGATGCTTTCGGTCTGCTTTCTGCTGCGGCCGGTAAAACCGAAGCCGGCGCAAGGCCGCCTGCTGGATTTTGCGCCGGTGTTCAAAAACACCCAGGCGATGGGTTTTGTGCTCGGATATGGCGCGCACTGCTTCGAGCTCTATGGCATCAGGACCTGGCTGGTCGCATTCTGGACCTTCGTGGCGATGAAGAACGCCGACCATTCGATCCTGAATCCGGTTGTCGTCAGCGTGATGTTTTCCGTGCTCGCAATGCCCGCCAGCATCCTCGGCAACGAGTTCGCGCTGAGATTCGGCCGCCACCGTGCCATCACCGTCGTGATGTTCAGCTCCGCGATCGTGGCTCTCCTGATCGGCGTCTTCGCCGACAAGTCGCCGTGGCTGTTGCTGCCTTTGATCGCGCTGTACGCGATCACGGTTCCCGCTGACTCCGGCGCATTGACCTCGGGCATGACCATGGCCGCCGATCCGAACTACCGTGGCGCGACCATGGCGATGCATTCGACGGTCGGCTTTGGCCTGTCGGCGCTTGGCGCGTGGGCGGTCGGCGCGGTGCTGGATGCGACCGGCGGTCCGCTCAGCGCCACGGCCTGGATGGCCGCGTTTTCGGTTTTGGCGGCGGGCATTCTGTTGGGGCCCGTAGCGCTCTATTGGTCGCGACGGATGGCACCCCGGCCATGACGCAGCGCCAGCTTCCCATCATCATTTCGCTCGGCACCACGCAGACGCTGGCCTGGGCTTCGAGCTATTACCTGCCGGCCATCCTGGCCGATCCGATCGCGCACGATCTCGGTGTCTCCACGAACTGGATCTTCAGCGCCTTCTCGGCATCGCTGGTGCTTTCCGCCCTGCTCGGCCCGCGCATCGGGCGTCAGATCGACCTGGTCGGCGGCCGGTCGGTGCTGTCGATGTCCAATCTGGTCTTTGCCGCCGGATTGACGCTGCTTGGCTTCGCGACCTCGATTCCCCTGCTGGTGATCGCCTGGCTGCTGCTCGGTATCGGCATGGGCGCCGGGCTCTACGATGCGGCGTTTGCCGCGCTCGGGCGCATCTATGGCGACGCGGCGCGCCGTTCGATCACCGGCATCACGCTGCTTGCGGGCTTTGCCTCGACGGTCGGATGGCCGCTCAGCGCGTGGGGGCTGGAAACCATCGGCTGGCGCAACACCTGCTTTGGGTGGGCCGCTGCGCATATCCTGATCGGCCTGCCGCTCAACCTGCTGATGCTGCCGGTCGTGAAGGGCGCCAAGGCCGCGGTTGCCGCCGCCGTCAAGCCGCAGATTGCGATCGATCGCACCATGATCCTGCTGGCGTTCGTGTTCGCTGCCGCCTGGACCGTGACCGGCGCAATGGCCGCCCATCTGCCGCGCATTCTGGAAGCCGCCGGCGCGACCACCGGCCAGGCGGTGTTTGCCGGCGCGCTGATCGGTCCGGCGCAGGTGCTGGCGCGGATTTTCGAGGCGAGCTTTCTCAGCCGCTTTCATCCGCTGGTCTCGACCCGGCTCGCCTGCATCACGCATCCGATCGGCGCCGCCATCCTGCTGCTCGCGGGCGGCGCGGCGGCCAGCGTATTCGCCATCTTTCACGGCACCGGCAACGGCATCCTGACCATCGCGCGCGGCACCCTGCCGCTCGCGATCTTCGGGCCGAAGGATTACGGCTACCGCCTCGGCATCATCGGCGCGCCGGCGCGGATGGCGCAGGCGGCGGCGCCATTGTTGTTCGGCCTCCTGATCGATGCGATGGGCAGCCGCGTCCTGATCGTCTCCTCCGCGCTCAGCCTGTCGGCGCTGCTGGCCCTGTCCCTGGTCCGCACCGGTTCGGTCCGTCCCGAAGCGTAAGCCGCGAATTTGCGCTTCCCTTCGCAACGATTTCGGGCAAGAACACCTCATGGAACACGACAGCAAGACGCCATCCGGCAACAAGAACTTCCTGCAGTGGATGATCACGCCGCCGCAATCCTACGCGCTATACCTTGGCGCGCTGATCGTGATCTTCGTGTCGTCGTTCTACATCGGCACCATGAAGCCGAAGAACGCCGTCGGCCTGACACCGCCGCCGGCCTCGGCACCGCGCAATTGAGCCGGGCAGCAACGGCATGACGATCACCCGCATCAACCCGCCGGAACTCGGCACACCGCCCGGCTATTCGCAGATCGTCGAAGTCGCCGCGAGCCGAATGATCTTCATCGCCGGCCAGACCGCGCTCGATGCCGGCGGCAACCTGGTCGGCAAGGACGATTTCGCGGCGCAGGCGCACCAGGTGTTCGAAAATCTCGTCACCGCGCTGCGCGCCAGCGGATGCACCGCCGCCAATCTGGTGAAGCTCACGGTGTTTCTCACCGAGATGGACAATCTCGGCCGCTATCGCGAGGCACGAAACCGCTTCTTTGACTCGGTGACGCCACGGGCGGCGCCGGCGGTCACGCTGGTCGAGGTGTCGAAGCTCTATGGCCCCGACTTCCTGATCGAGATCGAGGCCGTCGCGGCAGCGTGAAGTCACGGCTTCCCGGCATCCGACGTCGCGATCCAGATGCCTGCGAACACGGCCACCAGCCCGAACACGAGATTGGGCGTGATCGGCTCGCCGACCAACTGCGTGGCGAGCAAGCCTGCCGCGAGCGGATTGACGGTCATGGTGGTGGCGACGCGGGTCGGTGACGCCCGCTCCAGCGCCAGTACCCACAGAATGAACGCCAGCGCGCCGCCGGCGATGCCGAGGTAGAGACCGGCGATCCATTGCGGCGTCGAGAAGTCGCTCAACGCGGCGAAGCTGCCGGTGAATGATCCAACGAGCACCAGCGCCGCGGCGCCCGTCCCCATGCCGACCGTGAGAAAGCCGAGCGCGCTGGAGCGCCGGATGAACGGACGAGACCAGACATTGTAGAACGCCATGCAAAGCACGGCGCCGGTCATGATCAGTTCGCCGCGCCACGCGCCAACAGGCGCCGCCGACAATCCCGAAGCCAGTGCGGCGAACACGCCGAGCACGGCGACGCTGACACCGATCGATTTCCGTTTCGTCAGCGGCTCGATGCCGAGCAGCGCACCGACCAGCATGGTGTGCAGCGGCAGCGTCGCCAGCGCCAGCGAAGCGCGCGCCGCGGTCGTGTAGGACATCGCGATGTTGTAGAACACGAAGAACACGCCGAAGAAGGCGAAGCCGAGCGCCGCGACCGCCGGCAAGTCGGCCCGCTGCGGCCATCGCGCCTTCAACAGCAGGGCTGCCGGCAACACGCAGAGAACGCCGATGCCCCAGCGCAGGATCGCCATCGTGATCGGATCGGTATTGCCGGCGAGATAGCGCGTGATCGCCGCCGCACTTCCGCCGAGGCAACTCGATACCAGCGCAATCGCGACGCCCACCCATTCGCCCAAGGCTGCCTCCCTGCATCTCGGCCTTGATCCGAGCTATTCATTGCAGGATGCGCCTCGCAAGATGCGAGCGCAAATTGGCGGCACGTGTCAGCAGGTTGCAGCGTTTGCCTTTTCGGCCCGCCAAAACGCGCTGCCTGCCGGTTGACAGGACAAGCGTCAGGCGGTTTAGTCGGCGCATGGGGACTTTGCGATCTCCCCACGAGGCGACAAGCCCAAGCATCGCGTCCCGTTATCTCTTACGAGGGCGCAATCATGTCATCCTACACCACCATTTCATCAGACAAGCTTGCACGGTTGATCGGCACGGCGAACATGCCGGCGTTGATCGACGTCCGCACCGACGAGGATTTTGCCGCTGATCCAAGGCTGATTCCCGGCGCGATCCGGCGCAGCCACCAGGATGCCGGCGACTGGACCGGAAACTTTTCCGGCAATTCGGCAATCGTCGTCTGCCTGCGCGGCGCCAAGCTGGCGCAAGGCACCGCGGCCTGGCTGCGGCACGCCGACGTCGCCGCCGAAACCCTTGAAGGCGGTTTTGAAGGCTGGAAGGACGCCAAACTGCCTTTGGTAGATGCGGCGAAATTGCCGCCGCGCGACGTCAAGGGCCGCACCGTCTGGGTCACCCGCGCACGGCCCAAGATCGACCGCATCGCCTGCCCGTGGCTGATCCGCCGCTTCGTCGATCCGAACGCGGTGTTCCTGTTCGTCGCCCCTTCCGAGGTTATCGCGGTCGGCGAGCGCTTCAACGCCGCCCCGTTCGACGTCGAGAATGTGTTCTGGAGCCACCGCGGCGAACGCTGCACCTTCGACGTGATGATCGAGGAGTTCGGCCTCGCGACGCCCCCGCTGCTGCGGCTGGCGACGATGGTCCGCGCCGCCGATACCGGCCGGCTCGATTTGTCGCCGGAGGCGCCGGGGCTGATGGCGGCGTCGCTCGGCCTGTCGCGGATGTTCGACGATGATCTTGAGCAGCTCGAGGCCGGCATGCTGCTGTATGACGCCTTCTATCGCTGGTGCCGCGATGCATCAGGTGAAACGCATAACTGGCCGACCAACAAGGCAAAGCCATAATGGATGCCACGACGAAAGAGACCACCGAAGCCGGTGCAAGAAATTTGAGTCACGGCATCAGCTTCGGTGAAGCGTTCCGGGTCTGGTTGCGGGTCGCCGTGCTGAGTTTCGGCGGCCCGGCCGGACAGATCGCGGTGATGCATCGCATCCTGGTCGAGGAAAAGAACTGGATCTCCGAGAGCCGGTTCCTGCATGCGCTGAACTACTGCATGCTGCTGCCGGGACCGGAAGCGCAGCAGCTCGCGACCTATATCGGCTGGCTGTTGCACCGGACCGCCGGCGGGATCATGGCCGGCGGCCTGTTCATCCTGCCCGGCATCATCGCCATCATGGGCCTGAGCTACATCTATGCCGCCTTCGGCAATGTCGGCTTCATCGAGGCGCTGTTCTTCGGATTGAAGGCCGCGGTGCTCGCGATCGTGGTGCAGGCCGTGGTCCGCGTCGGCAAGCGCGCGCTGCGCAACCGGGTGATGATCGCGCTGGCCGCGATCGCCTTTGTCGCGATCTTCTTTTTTGCCGTCCCCTTCCCGGTCATCATCATCGCCGCGGGCGTGATCGGCTATTTCGGTGCGCGCAGCGGCCGGCCGGAATTCGCCGCGGTCGAGCACGGCGGCGGGAAAAACGTCGCGGCGGTCGACAGCTTGCTCGGCGATGAAATGCCCGACCATGTCCGCCCCAACGTCGGGCGCGCCCTGCGCGTCAGCGCGGTGTGGCTGTCGCTGTGGATCGTTCCGGTCGCAGCCCCGCTGATCCTGTTCGGGCAGGCTCACGTTTTCAGCCAGATCGCGCTGTTCTTCAGCAAGATGGCGCTGGTGACGTTCGGCGGCGCCTATGCGGTGCTGGCCTATGTCGCCCAGCAGGCGGTCGAGCATTATCACTGGCTGCAGCCGCGCGAGATGCTCGACGGCCTCGGCATGGCCGAGACCACGCCGGGCCCGCTGATCATGGTGCTGCAGTTCGTCGGCTTCATGGCCGCCTTCCGCGATCCCGGCATGGTGGCGCCGATGCTGGCGGCCACGATCGGCGGATTGATCGCGACCTGGGTCACCTTCATCCCCTGCTTCCTCTGGATCTTTCTCGGCGCGCCCTACATCGAGACCTTGCGCGGCAACAAGGGACTGGCCGGTGCGCTGACCGCGATCACCGCCGCCGTCGTCGGCGTGATCCTCAATTTGTCGATCTGGTTCGCGCTGCACACGCTGTTCCGGCAGACCACGCCGTTCCGATCGCTCGGGCTGTCGTTCGACATGCCGGTGTGGTCGAGCCTCGATATCGCGGCGTTCCTGCTTGCAGCGGCGGCAGCAACTGCGATCTTTCGCTTCAACCTCGGCATGCTCTGGGTGCTGGCCGGCTCCTGCGCAGCCGGCGTCGCGTTGCGGTTTGCCGGAATGGTCTAAACGTAGGGGTAGCGCCGGCTTCGCATTCCGATCTCTCCCCGTCATTGCGAGCCAACGGGTCGCGCGAATGCGCGCTCGTGACGGGCTCCGCGAGAGCAATCCATTCTTTCTTTACGTGGCGACATTGATTGCTTCGCGGAGCCTGTCATCGGGTGACGCTTCGCGTCGACCCGTTGGCTCGCAATGACGGCGATAGATTTAAATGCGGCTTCACGATCTCGCGGCATGATCTGCCCGAAGTTTTGCATTTCGTTTGCCCTCATAAATACAGAGGGCGCAGGGAAGACCGGGTGCGCGCCGCACCCGCGGTCTCGCGTGCAATAGATGCATCGTAGTGCGCACACGAGCATACAGGTTTGGCGGAGGCATCCGGCCTTCCCTGCGCAATGGCTTTACGGTTTATACGTGGTCGTCCTGGTGACCGGCTTTTCTTGCCACCATCGCTACGCTGAATGAACCGCGCAACTTGACGCCAGCACCGGGGCGTCGGACCCTCACGATTTCACCGTACGCATCTGCCGCGCTCGTCAGTCGCAGCCTACGCGTCCATCGCATCCCACCGCACGTCGTGACGATCGCGAGCCGCCCCTCAATCGGGTGAGACGGGCGAAGTTAGGCCACTGATTTGCCCGACGGAGCAACGGGAATATTTCTGCGCGGAGCACTTGACGCGAATTCAACTGATTTGCCCGTCGGGTTGATTTGTCGCAGCCTTGCGTGAAAATCGCGCTTGCATCGGACGCGACGCACCGCGCAAGCGGATTGGCTCGTGCGCTTGAGCAACAAATACACGCGCCTCCTCGCGGCCTCTATACCAGCCACCTTGACGAACGGATGAGACTAGTGGACGAACTCGGCTGCTACCATCAACCACCAAACTCGCCGGCTGACCGGAAGTTCGTGGCGGTTGAGGTTCAGCAGACCACCCATTCGGCACGGCCGGACAACAACAAAAAGAGACGGATTTCATGCAAAAAAAGCTCCTCGCATTCGTCGCAGCATTCGGTGTCGTCGCCTGCGGATCAGCCTGGGCGGCATGGCCGGAGGACAAGCCGATTGAAGTTATCATCGGCTTCGCTCCCGGTGGTGCAACCGACGTCATGGCGCGCAAGCTGCTGCCCTTCGTCGAGAAGCGGCTCAATGCAAACGCGAAGTTCGTGGTGGTCAACAAGCCCGGCGCCGGTGGAGAGATCGCGTTCACCGCGATTGCGCGCGCAACGCCCGATGCCTATTCGATGGGCGTGGTCAACGTGCCCAGCTATAACTTTCTTCCGATGACCAGAAAAACCCAATACAGCATGGAAGAGATCCGTCTGGTCGCGCGGGTGGTTGACGATCCCGGCGTCATCGTGGTCGGGACCGAGAGCAAATTTACAACGCTTGCGGACGTTCTTGCTGCATTGCGCAGCAAGCCGGGGTCGGTAACGTTCGGTCACAACGGTGCGGGCACGAATGGTCATCTGGCAATCCGCATGCTGGCGGCTGCGGCCAAGGTCGAACCCAATGAAATTTCCTACAGGGGGACTGCCATGCAAAGGACAGATCTTCTGGGCGGCCATCTGGAAATCGGGATGTTCAGCCTGAGCGAACTTGCGGAACTGTACGGTACCAACAAGGGACCCATCCGTGCCATCGCGATCCTGTCGAAGAAGCGATCCTCGTCGCTCCCCGACGTTCCGACGGCGGAGGAAGCAGGGGCCGCGGTCACGATGACAGCGGAGCGTGGCTTTGCAGTACCCAAGAGCGTTCCCGACGAAATCGTCAAAAAGCTGGAAGCTGCAATTGCCGATAGCTTGCGCGACCCCGAATACATCAAGAGCTCGCCCGGCGACGAGCCCGTCCTGGCCTTTATGCCCGGTGACGAATGGCAAAAGCGTCTCGACGCCGCAACGCAAGCCCTGCGTCCGCTCGCCGACGAGCTGAAGGCAAGCGAACAGAAGTAACCCGTTGCGTTGGATATTGACGCTGCGTTCGAACACCGTTGCTGGAAGGCCGCCGTAAGCAACTCCACGAAAATGGCGCCCCGTGAGGGGCGCCATTGGCATTGGTGCAGGACAGCGCTTCGCCGTTACAACGAGTAGTACATGTCGAACTCGACCGGATGCGGAGTCATCTCGTAGCGTGCGACTTCGGTCATCTTCAGCTCGATGTAAGCGTCGAAGCACCGCGCAAGCGGACCGGTCGTTTCGGCATCGTACCGAACCGGACTTCGACGCTTCCGCTTCGGTCCAGACCCTTGGCCGCCGCCCGCTCCATTGAGCCAGATCAACACTCAGCCCGGCCCGTCCCCGATTATTCCGCCTTCGCATCCGATGGGGGAGGGCACCATGCAATCTTTGCTCAGGGAAATTCGGCACAATCCGTTGCTCTGGTTGCTCGTCGTCGTGCCAATCGTGCTGGTGGCCGAAAAGGCTGCGCCGGAGGCGCATACGGTTCTGTTTGTGCTCGCGGTCCTTGCCATCGTGCCGCTGGCAGCACTTCTCAGTCATGCGACCGAGGCCGTTGCCGCCAAGACGGGCGATGCGGTCGGCGGCCTTCTGAACGCGACACTTGGCAACCTCACCGAATTGATCATCGCAGTGACCGCGCTGCGTGCGGGCCAGTACATGCTGGTGAAGGCGTCTATCGCGGGCGCAATCGTCACCAACGCCCTGTTCATGCTGGGCGCCTCGCTCCTGCTCGGCGGGCTGCGCTACCATGTGCAGGAGTTCAACCGGGCTGGCGCGCGGCTCCATTCCGGTCTGTTGCTGATGGCAACGGTCGCCCTGCTCGCGCCGTCGGCGGTAGCCGATCTCAACCTCGCGCAAGGCGAAGCGATCATGCAGAAGCTCAGCGTCGGTCTCGCCGTCCTGCTTATCGTCGCCTATGCGCTCGGGCTCTTGTTTTCGCTCGGGACTCACAAGGAGCTTTTCGCAAGCGCAGAGCACGGCGCAGGCGAGCAACACTGGCCGATCGGGCTTGCCGTCGGCACGCTGCTCGTCGTCACCGTGCTGGTCGCGCTGGTCAGCGAGATCTTCGTGGAGTCCGTTCAGAAAGCCGCCGAAACTTTCGGGATGAGCCAGGCCTTTGTCGGATTTATCATCGTCTCGCTGGTCGGCGCCGCCGCCGAGGCGGCGGTTGCGTTCTCCGCGGCGCGCAAAGACCGCCTCGACATGAGCGTCAGCATCGCGCTCGGCAGCGCCTCCCAGATAGCGTTGTTCGTGGCGCCCGCATTGGTGCTGCTCAGCTACGTCGTGGGGCCGTCGCCGATGAGCCTGCAATTCTGGCCGGGCGCGGTAACCATGGTGATGATCGCGACCGTGACGGCGAGTTTCATCACCAGCAGCGGGCGCTCGGCGTGGTTCATCGGCGCCCTGCTGATCTTTATCTACGCGGTCTTTGCGCTGACGCTGTACGTCGTGCCGCCGGGGTCGGGATGAATCCATTCGCCTCAAGACGGCGGCCCCCAGCGCTGCACGCCGCAACGAAAAGGCGCCCCGCGAGGGGCGCCTTTGGCATTGTTGCAGTGACGCGCTTCGCCGTTACAGCGAATAGTACATGTCGAACTCGACCGGATGCGGGGTCATCTCGTAACGCGCGACTTCGGTCATCTTCAGCTCGATGTAAGCGTCGATGAAGTCGTCGTCGAACACGCCGCCGTTCTTGAGGAAGCCGCGGTTCTTGTCGAGGCTTTCCAGCGCCTCGCGCAAGCTGCCGCACACGGTCGGGATCTGCTTCAGCTCTTCCTTCGGCAGATCGTAGAGGTCCTTGTCCATCGCCGGACCGGGATCGATCTTGTTCTTGATGCCGTCGAGGCCGGCCATCAGCATCGCGGCGAAGGCGAGATACGGGTTGGCCATCGGATCCGGGAAGCGGACTTCAACGCGCTTGGCCTTGGGGTTCGCCGTGTAGGGAATACGGCAGGAGGCCGAGCGGTTGCGCGCGGAGTAGGCGAGCAAAACGGGGGCTTCATAGCCGGGGACCAGGCGCTTGTAGGAGTTGGTCGACGGGTTGGTGAAGGCGTTGATCGCCTTGGCATGCTTGATGATGCCGGCGATGTAGGACAGGCAGGTCTCCGACAGGTCGGCGTATTTGTTGCCGGCGAACACCGGCTTGCCGTCCTTCCAGATCGACTGGTGGCAGTGCATGCCCGAGCCGTTGTCGCCATAGACCGGCTTCGGCATGAAGGTGGCGGTCTTGCCGTAGATATGCGCGACCTGATGGATGCAGTATTTGTAGATCTGCATCTGGTCGGCCATCAGCGTCAGGGTGTCGAACTTCATGCCGAGCTCGTGCTGGGCGGAAGCGACTTCGTGGTGATGCTTCTCGACCTTGACGCCCATCTTG
>JBBRSX010000032.1:0-47737 GCA_038244925.1 Hyphomicrobiales bacterium
AACGTCGTCCTGTCCGCCATCGGCCACAACTTCCGCCGCATCCTCGCATGGCTGAGGGTTCTTTGCTGCCTCTTCCTGATAGCGCTACTCCAACCCATCAGCGTCCAGCCGGAACTCAAATCGGCTTCTTAACGGACGACGATTTACCTTCCATCGAGTTCTCCCGGCGCGCCTACAAGCTGGCGCGGATGGCAACGGGATCGTCACGCACGGCACTTCGACTGGTGCCGCCGCCACGAAGCGCGATGGTGCTGGAACGCGATTACTAGCTGTTCTTTCCGGTGTTCAGCAACGCGTTCGAAATGTATTCGCTCGCGACAATTCCGAACTGGCGCCGGCGTTGCCGCAAGGCCGCCTGCTTCATCACCGAAGTCTGGACCGACCAGTTGCCGGAATATCTGCTCGAACTGCTGTCCGGGTTCGATCATATCTTTCTCGGCCTTCGTCATTGCGTTGACGACGTCGCGCGGATCACCGGCCGTCCCTGCAGCTACCTTCCGCTCGCAACCGACGTGCTGCGCTTCGCGCCCGCTACACTCGACCAGCCGCGCCCGATCGATGTCTGCAACATCGGCCGCCGTTCGCCGGTGACGCATCAGGCGCTGCTGGCGGACGCCGAACGGCGCAACTGCTTCTACTACTACGACACGGTGGCCGCGAGTGGCTCTGACCTGAAGCAGCGCACGTTCCGCGTCGATAACCCTGGGGAACATCGCAAGATGCTGGCGGCGATCCTCAAGCACAGCAGGTACTTCATCGCCAACCGCAGCCACGTCAACAATCCCGAATTCACCGCCGGCCGCGACGAGATCTCGGCACGCTTCTACGAGGGTGTCGCTGCGGGCACGGCCATGATCGGCGAGGCGCCGCGCACCGACGAATTCAAGCGGCAGTTTGACTGGCCGGACGCGGTGATTCACCTGCCGTTCGATTCCCCCGATATTGCCGACATCCTGGCGGACCTGAACCGTGACCCGGCCCGATTGCAGACCGTTCGCGCCAGGAACGTTCGCGAGGCCGCGCGCCGCCACGACTGGCTGCATCGCATCCGGGTAGTGTTCGACGTGCTCGGTCTGGCGCCGACCGAGAGCATGGACGTGCGGGCCAATCGGCTCGACCGGATCGCGTCGCAGGCATAATTCGTTACCTCTCCACACGGCGATCGACACGTTCCGCGTTTCATTCGCGTTTACATTGCGTTAGCCATCGGAAAGTTAATGAATTCCCGAAACATATGGTTAACGAATTCGTGAAATTGTCGGGCAGTGGACCGATGGCTCAATTACTTCCGGTGACAGCCTCAATTTCCGAGGCGGACACAGCCTGAACGTCCAAGTGTTTCCGATACCTGACGAGCTCGTAGCGCACTTGCTTCCGGCTTCACTCGATATCCGATGATGTACGCTAGGGTTCACCGTGACGCGAAATTTGTACAGTGATGGTCATCGCCGATCGGGCCCAGAGCCTGTCACGCAGCACGGGTGGACCGGGCCTTCCCGCGCATCGTCGATACGTCATCGCTCAGGACCTCAACGTGGCGGGCCGCCCACGGCGACGGATGAACGCCACTCCGAGAGCGAACCGGTTTCCTCCGATCGGCTGCATCGCAAGGCCGCGCCGCCACGGGACGACAGCAATTTCCACGATCAGGCGCCCGATTTCCTCGCCGCCTCGACCAGCGACACCGACGTCGAACAGCGTCAGAAGGCCGAACTCAAGCGTCTCCGCGAGGAGGTGCTGGATATCGCGCGCGAGCTGAAAGGCATGCGACGCCACGAGACCGGCCGCTCCGGCACGGCAGGCTTTAAGGGAAAGCCCGGTCTCCCGGAAGCCGCGCGAGAAACGGCAGCCAAGGCGAAGCCGCCCGGCATGTCCCGCGGCAGCAAGTTCGCCCACGGCGTTGCACCGAAGCGCCGCGCCCCGTTCAGCGTTGACGAAGGGCGCGACCCGGCGCCGGTGTTCGGCGGCCAGCCGCGCGAATTCGGCCGCCGCCCCGCGGAAACGAGACCGGCGGCTTCAGGCGGCAAACGCCCGCCGCCGATCCCTCCGGCCACCAAGGCAATGCCCGCACGCGCGGCAGCGTCGCCGCCCGTGATCCGCCCGGGCGAGCCTTTGCGGCACGCGCCGGCAAAACCGAAGGCTCCGGCCAAACGAACCAGCCTTAGCCGGGGCCTTGGCGCCAAGGCCGCACTGCTGGCTCTGCTGATGCTGACGGGCAACGGACTGATCACGATGAAGCTTTGGGGCGAGATGCCCTGGCTGGCGCCCGCGCGCCAGAAAGTAGCTGACATGATGGTCCAGGTCTCCTGGCCGGTGTCGAAGACCAGCGCAACGCAACAGGCCGACTCCGACTTGACGGCTTCGATCGGCCGGGCCGCTTCAACCTTCCCGTTCCAGGCCCCCGACACTTACGGCGTTTATGCCGTCAGCGACGGACAACTGACGCCGCTCGAGCCGTTGCCGATCCGCGTCCCCGATGCGCGGGTGTCGATTTCCAGCACGATTTCGAAACCGGCGCCGGCGCCGGTTGCGAATGGCCGCCTGTCCTTCGTGGTCTATCACCGTGAACTCGCCACCAGCGTTCCCGAAAGTGCGTCGTTGCGCATCGTCGCCAAGGTCATGCAGGCGACGGCTTTCGCCGCCGGCAAGCCGAAGTCGATGGCGGTCGAGGACACCTGGGCGGTACGCGGCGGTGCGATCGACCTGCGGATCGCGCCGGTTGCGGCCAACCGCGAGATGATCGTGATCCGGCCGGCCGACCCGGACTTCACGCTATCGCCGGGACGATACGTGCTGATGTTCAAGAACCAGGCCTATGATTTCAGCGTCGCCGGAACGGTCAGCGACACCGCACAATGCCTGGAGCGTTCAGACCTGCAGGACCGGTCGGTCTATTCCGAATGCCGCGAACTTCCGGCACAGACCGCAAGCTTCTAGCGTCCGGTCCGGATAATCAGGGCTCGCGTTACGCCTACGATTGATGGAAGGCGGGCGCCTTGATTTGCGGCGCGGGAGGCGCGGCGTTGATCCGGCGCCAGATCAGCAATCCGGCGCTGCCACCGATCAGGCAGATCACCGTCAACACCGTCTCGCCGGTTCGAAGCCCGCCGCCAACGGCGGCATAAGGCAGCAGACCAACGCCAATCCAGAACAGTTTCTGCCATTGGTAGCTGTCATGCAGCTTGGCGATCTGGCGGCGATCGAACCAGATCTTCTTGGCCTCGGCGGAAAATGGCAGAAACTTCCGCAGCACGGCCGGGATCACCCGCAGCCCGATCAGCAAAGCGAGAAACAGCACCAGGTCGATCCAGATCTGGTCCTGAGCGCCGGACAGCGCACGAAACGCCGGCGGGATGCACAGGCCAAGCGTCACGCGGGAAACCGCGCTCGATGGGCCGCTGTCAATATCGACAAGAAATCGTTCAAAAAGTTGCATCGGAACGCCCAAACTCTGAGGTCAAGTACTGGCTGGAGAACGAACGGCACGAAAATCGCGGAGTACGGAAAAGGCAAGCCGCAATGGATCGGTTACCCTGAAGACGCCGACCACCACCGCAAGATACGTCGCAAGGCAAACCATACCGGAAATGAAAACACGCATGAACTGGGGTAGCTCGCCGAGAAATTCGAGCTGCAGCGCAAAGCCTACCGCGACGGCGACGAGGGCCGCGACCGTCTGCGGGCCGACGGCCTGCAGCACATCCCTGGCTCCGATCCCCACCGGGCGTCCGGCATAGACCAGCGCCGGAACGAACAGCGCAAACATCGCAATCGTATAAGCCATGGCGACACCGGTGACACCGAATGGCAGGCCCGCCGCCAACGCCAATAGCTGGAACACGGCACTGCAGGCGCCCCACCACATCCAGCGGTCGGCGCGTCCGGCAGCCACGTGAATCCATCCCATGGTACGTTCGACACCGTGGGCGATGCCGCGCACGGCAAAGATACACAGCAGCAGTCCGGCCGGGGCCCATTTTTGCCCCAGCAACAGCACCACGAAGTCCTGTCCGACCACTGCGAGTATCGCAAAGGCCGGCGCGGAGAAGAAGCTCAGCGACGACAACGCCGTCATCCAGGAGCGCTTGAGTTCCTCAATATCGTTGCGGAGCTTGCTGAGGCTCGAGGCGGCGATGTTGTGCAGCGGCTCGGTGAGAATGCTGAGCAGGTTGCTGTAGATAGTGAACGCGTTCTGGAAATAGCCGAGCGGGCCCGCCCCGAGGAAATAGCCGATCGCGAGCCGGTCCGCCGATTTGGCGAGATAGTCCGTCATGGTGAAGCCGGTCACGCCCAATCCGAAGCCGACCAGTTCCCTCACGTTCGACGAGAAACGCGGACGGCCGGGCACCCAGCCGCAGCTCATCCAGACGAAGACCGCCGTCAGGACCCCGGTCACGACCGGCTTGGCGACCAGCGACCAATAGCCCCAACCCGTCAGGGCCATCGCGACGCTGACGATGGTGCCGATCAAATTCGTGGAAATATCGATCATCGCGAGGTGACGGAACTGCATCGCCCGCCGCATCAGCGCGTAATGCTGGGTCGACAAAGCCGTCAGGATGAAGGTAGCAGACAACACCAGCGCGATGCCAGTCAAGGACGGCTCACCAAAGAAAGCCGCGACGGCGCCGCTGCCACCGACCAGAAGAACGGTCAGGACGACGCTGATCGCGACGTTCAGCTGGCCACGGGTGCGGGCGGCACCACAGTCGTCAACACCACGTCGAGCCTGAAGTAGCGCCCGCACATTGCGAACATAAAAAGGCTCACCCGCCGAATACGGGTGAGCCTTTTCGATTTCGGAATGCTGTTATCGCCCGCCGTTGGTTACAGCGGCTTGATCTGCACCTTGCGGAACTTGACCACGCCCGAGCCGTATTGAAGCGCGAGCGGCCCGCCGGCGTTGTGCTTGCTGTCCTGGACGTCGGCGGTTTTCTGGCCGTTGAGCACGACGACGAGATGCGAGCCCTGCGCCGTAATCTCGTAGGTGTTCCATTTGCCCGCCGCCTTCGGCATCGGATCGACCTTGGCGACGTCGACGATCGCGCCGGTGCCGTAGCTCGGATCGGGCCGTTTGTCGAAGATGTTGACCTCGTAGCAGACCTTGGAATCGATCATGTTGCGGACGTCGCAGCGGATGAAGATGCCGCTATTGGCTTCCTCATCGGTCCAGAACTCGGCCTTGATCTGGAAATCCTTGTAGGAATCCTTGCTGACCAGATAGGAGAGCACCTTGGGGTCGTCGAGCTTGCTGGCGGCCAACGCGCCGTCTTTCATGTCCCAATTGGCCTTGCCGACTTCGGTCCAGTCACCCTTCTTGGTGCTGTCGAGCAGCGTGATCCAGCCGTCGCTCTGGCCGGACGCCACGCCGGAAAATTGCAAGGCAGCGGCGCCGACCAGCAAACCGGCCGCGAGTGTCGAAATACGCTTCATGTAGATGGTCCTCCCTCGGTGTTTTTGTTGAGCCGCAACCTATCACCGCAACGCGCTGCGTAAATCCCGTTTTTCATGCTGCAGTTGCGTTGTGCGGCATTTCATTTGTCGCACCCGCCTGCCACGCATGCGCTCAGTGCGGCTTGCCCGGCGGGAACAAGACCGGCTAGCATCTGAAACAACAGATGCGCGCATTCAGCTCACGCAATCGGCAAGGGAAGGAAGCCATGAGGACGACGAAGCAATTCTGGCGATACCTCGCGACGCCCCTTGTCTTTGCCAGCATGCTGGGCATCAGCTCCGCGGCCGAGCTCAATCCTGCCGCGCTCGTCTACAAATTGCCGGACCAGATTCCATGGGGCCCGGTCAACGCCGCCGGCGCACAAAGTGCTGTGGTTGCAGGAGATCCGACCAAGCCCGGCTTCTATGCGGTCTACAACAAGATGAAGACGCCGTTCTGCTGATCATGGGCGAAGGTCCGGCGACATCGACGGCGGCGGAAGAGAAGTAACCCGCAGCCGCAGATCTATTCCAGCCAATATTTTCGAGGAGGCGGAAAGCAGATGCGATCGATCATGAAGGCCGTGATCGCGGCCGGGCTCTTGCTGTGTCCACTGGCCGCACTCGCCGAGGACGCCTACCCGTCACGCACGGTCCAGGTCGTGGTGCCATATCCGGCCGGCGGTTCCACCGATCCGCTAGTCCGGATCATCTGCGACCGGCTTTCGCGCCATCTCGGCCAGACCTTTGTCGTGCTCAACCAGCCCGGTGCCGGCGGCAACACCGGCACCGCCGGCGTGGTGCGCGGTACCCATGACGGTTATACGCTGGTGGCCAGCGCCGCCGCGATCGCGATCAATGCGACCTATTACCGTAACCTGCCGTTCGATGTGGAGAAGGACCTGATCCCGCTGGCCGTGATCGCGCGATTTCCGATGGTGTTCGTCGTCCAGCCATCATCCGGCCTGAACTCGATCGCGGAGCTGGTGGCGCGGGCCAGACAAAAGCCCGGCGGCATCTCCTATGGCACCAGCGGCAACGGCGTGCTCGACCATCTCATTGACGAAAAATTCAAGGCCGATACCGGCACCGACATGCTGCGCGTTCCCCACAACGGCGTTCCCGCCGTCTTCACGAGCCTGCTGCGCGGCGACGTCAACTTCATGGTGGCCGCCAGCAATGCCGTGATGCCGTTCGTGGACGCAAAGACCGTCAAGCCACTGGCCGTGACCTCGGCGGCACGATCGCCGCAGCTCGCGGATGTGCCGACGATGGAGGAACAGGGTTTTAAGAACTTCCAGATGTATGGCTGGGCGATGCTGTTTGCGCCGTCAGGCACGCCACAGCCGATCGTCGAGAAGCTGCATGCGGAGATCGACAAGGCCCTGACCGATCCCGCCGTGCGCAAATTGCTCACCGACCAGGGCGCCGAATCGCCGCCGCTTTCGCTTAGCCAACTGCGCGACTACGTTCACCACGAAAAAGAACTCTACGGCGCCATCGTGCGCGCCGGCGACATGAAAGCGGAATAATTCATGCTGTTTCAATGCAACGTCTGCGGCCCCGCGACCGATCACGGCAGCGCGCCGTTGCGCTCCGGCAACTCAAAGCCCTTCAACAAGCCGTGGCGCACCATCGACATCCATTGCCACTGCATGGTGCCCGAGGCGAACGCGATGGTGCTGAAAGCCACCGGCATTCAAGGCGGCGGACACACGCCGAACGCCAACTCCCATGTCAACGACCTCACCAAGAGCATTCAGCCGCAGCGCGGCAAAATCGATTTTCCGAAACTGACCGATCTCGACACGCGACTGGCCGACATGGACCGCGACGGCATCGACGTCCAGGTGATCTCGCCCTATCCCGGCCATTTCGTTTATTCCGCGCCGCCGGAAGTCGCCCGCGACAGCTGCCACATGGTCAACAACCACATCGCCGAGATGGTGGCGAAACACCCGGACCGGCTGATGGGCATGGGCACTGTACCGCTGCAGGACCCCGGCATGGCGGTTGCCGAACTCGAGCGCACCGTGGGCGAACTCGGTTTCCGCGGCGTCGAACTCTGCACCAACGTTGCCGGCGTCGACTTGACCCGCGCAGGCCTGGAAAAATTCTTTGCCCGCGTCGAGGAGCTCGGCGTGATGATCTTCCTGCACCCGTTCGGCACCAGTCTGGTCGGACGGATGGAGGACCATTATTTCCCGAACACGATCGGGCACCCGCTGGATTCCGCGCTGTGCGTCGGACAACTGGTGTTCGACGGCTATCTCGAACGCTTTCCCGAATTGAAGATCTGCATCGCCCATGGCGGCGGCTACATCCCGGGCTACTGGGGCCGCTTCGATCACGCATGGGCGCATCGCGAGGACTGCCGCGTCGCGATCAAGAAGAAGCCGTCGGAATATCTCAGGAAACTGTATTTCGACACCGTGGTGTTCGACGAGCGCGAACTCAAGCACCTGATCGAGATCTGGGGCGCCGATCACATCATGCTGGGAACGGACTATCCGTTCGACATGGCCGAGCCCGATCCGGTCGGCTTCCTCGGCCGGGTCAAGGGCATCAGCAAAAAGGACATGGCGAAGGTTGCCGGCGGCAACGCCGAACGGCTGCTGGGCCTGACGTCCAAGGTAAAAACCAGGACAAAATCGAAAACAGGATCGAAGGCCTAGCAACATTTTCCTCGTTGACGCGTTTTATGTCCTTAACCAGGCGAAATTGACCTCGCCGGCGGCATAACCGGCCATGATTTACCACCACGGATTGGCGTCACGCATTGATGCAGAGTATCATCGGATGTCAGGAGATTGAATGCATCCAGCGGCAAGACTGCAGTTCGAACGTATGATCGGCGAATATGTGCGATGGCGTGATGTTCCCGAGGACGCACGCTCGCCGGCTCCGGCCTGGTGGTGGGGCCCGGCGATGGAATTGCGCAACATATCGCAGCCGTTGCCGATTGAATGGTGCGTGGAACTCGGGTTGCCCGATGATGCGACCGTTGCCGCTGGCGCGGATGTCTTCCTCAAGGCGATGGCCGGTGAGACGCTGGTGCCATGGCCTTATGATTTCCCGCGCAAGGCGGCGATGGCAGAACCTGAAGTCCGCGACCTGCATCCGCAGCCGTCAGACGACAGTGCCTTTCAGCCTTGACCTGATCTCGGCCTTGCGCGCCTCGTCGTCTTCAGGCTGAAGCGGCGGCGAGATCATCTGCGCTTCGACCCGCAGCAGATTGGCCACTTCCCGCGCCGGCAGCGGCTTACTGAACAGGAAGCCCTGCATCTCGTCGCAGGCGTGGCTGCGCAGAAATGCCTCCTGCTCCACGGTCTCGACACCCTCGGCAATAACCGTCATCCCGAGCGCCTTACCCATGCTGATGATGGCCTGCGCGATCGCTTGATCCTCGGTATCGACCGGCAGGTCGCGGACAAAGGAGCGGTCGATCTTGATGGTGTCGATCGGGAACTGCTTCATCAGCGACATCGACGAATAACCGGTGCCGAAGTCGTCGATCGCAAGGCGAATGCCGCGGCTCTGGATCGCATCCAGCACCTTGATCGCGCGCGATACGTTGCGCATCACCATGCTTTCGGTGACTTCGAGTTGCAGCAACACCGGCGACATGCCGCTCGCCAGCAGCGCCTCGTCGACATCGTGCAGCAGATGGGTGTCGGCGAATTGGCGCGGCGACAGGTTGACCGCCATCGTCACCGGCCGCAGGCCGCGGCGCTGCCACGCCATGTTCTGCGCGCAGGCTTCCTTCAGCACCCAGCGGCCGATCGGGACGATCAGTCCGGTTTCCTCGGCGAGCGGAATGAACTGGCCCGGCGAGACCATTCCGAGTTCGGGATGGTTCCAGCGCAGCAGCGCCTCGACACCGGTGATCTGGCCGCTCACCATGTCGATCTTGGGCTGGTAGTGCAGCGAGAACTGGTCGCGCTCGAGCGCGCGGCGCAAGGCGCTCTCCAGCGTCAGCCGCTCGATCGACTGCGCCTTGATCTCCTTGGTGAAGAAGCGGAAGCCGTTCTTGCCGTCTTCCTTGGCGAGGTACATCGCCATGTCGGCATTCTTGGTCAGGGTCTGCAGGTCCGAGCCGTCGGACGGATACATCGCGATCCCGATCGAAGCCGTGGTTTGGCATTCGTGGCCGCTCAACAGCAAAGGCTGGCTGAGCACCGACAACAGCTCGGTTGCAATGCGCTCGACTTCATGTTGTTCGCCGGCTTGTTCGAGGATAACCACGAATTCGTCACCGCCGAGCCGCGCCACGACGTCGCTCGACCGCAAGGCGTTGCGCAGCCGGCCGCCGATTTCCACCAGCAGCATGTCGCCGGCATCGTGCCCCAGCGAATCGTTGATGATCTTGAAGCGGTCGAGGTCGATGAACAGCACGGCGAACCGCCGCTCGTAACGCTGCGCGGCGTCGATCGCACGGCGCAGCATCCCGTTGAACATTTCGCGGTTCGGCAGGTTGGTCAGGCTGTCATGCGACGCCAGATATTCGATCCGTTCGTCCGCCTTGGTCTTTTCATCCGCACGCTCGAAGTTTTCCAGCGCAAACGACACGTTTTCGGCAAGACGCCGCAGCAACTCGATGAATTCAGGTGCGAAGGTGTTTTTTTCCCGCGAAATATAGACCATGACGCCGACCACCCGCCCCTGTGCGAACAGCGGAAACCCGGCGCCTGAATTCGCACCATCGTTACGCGCCCGGGCATGGAACGCCTGACCGCGCGGGTCGGCCAGGTAATCGTTGATGATGCAAGGCTGCCCGGTGCGCGTCGCCGTGCCACCCACCCCGCGTCCTTGCGGATCGGATTCCCTGACTGACATCCTGACTTCGCGGGCACTCACCCTCGACGGGCCAGCGGCCGCCACGACGTCGAGATAGTCGTCGTCCGGCCTCACCAGCGCGATGCAGGTCGATGCGAACTTGCCGCCCTCGGCCGTAGCCTCGCAGACCAGTTCAAATAATTCGTTGCGAGACTTCGCGCGCATGATGGCTTCGTTGGTCGCGCTGAGCGCGGCGTACATCCGCCCCAGGCGCTCCTTCTGTTCTTCCGTCCTCGTCTTCTCGTCGGCCCGGTCAAAACTCTCCAGCGCGAACGACACGTTATCGGCGAGCCGTTGCAGCAATTCGGCAAATTCGGACGTGAACGTGTCCTTCACGGTGGCAACGAAGACGATGACACCGACCACCCGTCCGCCCGCGAACAGCGGGAAGGACGCTCCGGACTTGGTCCCATCGCGGTGAGCGATGTCGCGGAAAGCCTGGCTGCGCGGGTCGGCGAGATAATCGTTGATGATGCAGGCCTTACCTGAACGGAAGGCGGTTCCGCTTCCGCCGCGCCCTTCCGGATGGTCTGCATTGGTGGACATTCTGACGGTGCGCGCGTTGGAAGCGGTCGGCCCGCCGGTCGCGACAATATCGAGATAGTCGCTGCCGGGATTAGCCAGCGCGATGGTAGTCGAGGTGAACCGGCCGCCGTTTGCCGCGGCTTCGCAAACCAGCTCAAACAATTCGGGCCGCGATCGCGCCCGCATGATCGCTTCGTTGGTGGCGCTGAGCGCGGCGAACATGCGCGTCAGCCGCTCCTTCTGGTCTTCGGTCCTTGCCTTCTCGTCGGCACGCTCAAAACTCTCCAGCGCGAACGACACGTTGTCGGCT
This sequence comes from Hyphomicrobiales bacterium, assembly GCA_038244925.1. Classification (GTDB taxonomy): domain Bacteria; phylum Pseudomonadota; class Alphaproteobacteria; order Rhizobiales; family Xanthobacteraceae; genus Bradyrhizobium. The sequence goes on from JBBRSX010000032.1 coordinate 11,105, forward strand.
AGTCGCTGCAGCAGCTCGGCGAATTCGGGCCAGAACGTGTCCTTCTCGGACGACATGTAGATCATGACGCCGACAGCCTTCCCGTGCACCGGCAGCGGGAATGCGGCGCCCGATTGTACGTCGTCGGCGCGGGTGACGGCGTGGAAGACCGCGACGCGCTGGTCAGCCATGTAATCATTGCTGATGCTGGGCCGTCCGGCACGGAACGCCGTTCCACTGAGCCCGCGGCCCTCCGGATGCGCCTCGTTCACCGACAATCTGACATTTCGCGTGGTCTCCGCCGCCGGGCCGGCAGCCGCCACGATGCTGAGGTAATCGCTGTCGGGATTGGCCAGCGCAATGGTGGCCGAACTGAACCTGCCGCCATTCGCGGTCGCCTCGCAGACCAGATCGAACAATTCTCCGCGGGACTTGGCCCGCATGATCGCTTCGTTGGTCGCGCTGAGCGCGGCGAACATACGCGTCAGCCGCTCCTTTTGCCCCTCGGTCCTCGCCTTCTCGTCGGCGCGGTCGAAACTCTCCAGCGCGAACGACACATTATCGGCGAGCCGTTGCAGCAGTTCGGCGAATTCCGGCGTGAACGTGTCCTGTTCGGCGGAGATGAAAAACATCACGCCGACGGGCTGGCCGGAGACGAACAACGGAAATGCCGCGCTGGCTTTTGCGCCGTCGCTGAAGATGAATTTCTGGAACGTCATGCCGCGTGGGTCGGCACGCAGATCGTTGGCGATACAGGCTTGCCGGGAACGGAATGCGTTGCCGCACAGCCCGTGTCCTTCCGGGTGTGCTGCGTTGAACGAAACCTTGACCCGGCGCATATTGGCGGCGGTCGGCCCGGCTACGGCCACCATATCCGGATAGTCGCTGTCAGGCCGCGCCAGCAGGATGCTGGTCGAGTTGAAGCGACCGCCACTCGCCGCGGCTTCGCATACCAGCTCATGGAGCTCGGTGCGGGATTTGGCCCGCATGATCGCTTCATTGGTGGCGCTGAGCGCCGCGAACATCCGCGTCAACCGCTCCTGTTGCTGATCGGCCCGCGCCTTCTCGGCAGCGCGGTCGAAATTGTCGATTGCAAACGAAACGTTCTCCGCGATCCGCGCCAGCAGTGCGATGACCTCCTCGTCGGCGGCCCAGGATCTACTGACAAAGAACAGCAATACGCCGACGCTGCGGCCGCCCCTGGTCAGGGGAACGGCCACACAGGCCACGACGCCGGTCTCGCGCTGGACATCCTGCCATGGCCCGCCTTGCGCGGTCTTGACGAGGTCGAGATTGATGCAGGGCCGCTGCGTTCGAAACGCCTCACCGGAAATGCCCTTGCCGAATTCATTGGCAGGATCGATCGAAAAGCGCGAGCGCGTGATGAGATGAAGACTCTCGCCGGTGCCGGCAACGGGGGTGAGCCAGGTTGAACCGGGCTCCGCCAGCAGGACGGCGGTGGCAACCGACTTTCCGCTATGGACGGCGGCATCGCAGACCCGCTGATAGAGCTCCTGCTCGGTCTTGGCGCGCAGAATGGCTTCGTTGGTGGCGCTGATGGCACCGAACATCCGGTTCAGCCGGCGCATCGCCCGTTCGCCACCCTTGCGCGCGGCTTCATGATCGAAATTGTCGAGCGCGAATGAAACGTTGGCGGAAACCCGCTGCAGCATCGAAAGGATCTGTTTGTTGATCGACCCCGGTTCGCGCCGGGTGACGAGGAAGACACCGACGCTGCGGCCATTGCAGGTCAGCGGCAGCGCCGCCGCCGCACCGACCTGTGCGGCCTGGGCGCCATCGCGCCAGGCGAGCGAACGCGCGTCGTTAAGAAAATCGTTGCTGACGATGACCCGCTGGTCGCGGAAGGCTTGCCCGCATACCCCGGAGCCTTCGGCGGTACCGGCCACGACCGAAATGTAGATGCTGCGCAGACGTGCGATATCGTCGCCCCATCCGGCGGCGAAGCGCAGGAGATCGGTACCCGGCTCCCGCAAAAAGATCGCCGATGCCAGGAAGTCTCCGCTGAAAAACGCGGCTTCGCTGACCTTGCGATACAGTTCTTCGGGCGATTTCGCGTACAGAATCGCTTCGTTGGTGGCGTTCAGCGCCGCGAACGTACGCACGATATCGGTCTTCACCTTCCCCACGCTCCCTGCGGACAAAACGGATCTGCTCCCGCGCGATTTATGGGCGGAAGACGCCTAAATCGGCGTTATTGGCGTCCGGAAGTTGCGATTCAGAGTAAATGCCCGGCGAATGACCTCCGCAGAAACACTGAGATTTTAAGGATCTGTTGGTGATGTCGCGAGCCGCGGCACGCAACGTGCGATTCCGGCAATTTCCGCTTCCCGCCACATCGGTTCCGCCTGACGAAATCCTGACCGTGGAAGTCTCCATCTGCAGCATGGCTCTCAGCACATTCTGCCCTTGCTCTCCAGCCACCCCTTTGAGACCATGCCGCCGCCAACAACAAACAAGACTTCAACAAGCAAGCCTTCAACAAACAAGCCTTCAACAAATAAGACCTGCCGCTCGCGCAGGCACTCGAATTGAGGAAATCCCATGCCAAACGTTCAGGCCGACCGTCTCACGCGCATCGGCGCGGCACTGCTCAGGGCCGCCGGCGCATCGGAGGAGGAAGCCGGCGCCGTGGCGATCGGCTGCGTCAATGCCAACCTCGCCGGCCATGACTCGCATGGGGTGATCGCGATCCCGACCTATATCGACCGCGTCAAGGCCGGCCACATCGTGCCCGGCGCGGAGTGGACCATCGAGAAGGAATCGCCGACCACGACCGTGATCGACGGCCACTGGGGCTTTGGCTTTCACGTCAACGCCAAGGCGATGGCGCTGACGATCGAAAAGGCCAGGACCGCCAATGTCGCCGCCTGCACGGTCTTCCGGCAGAGCCATGTCGGACGGCTTGCCGCCTATCCGATGATGGCGATGCGGGCCGGCATGATCGGCATTGCCGCCGCCGATTCCGGCCGCTCGCCGAAGCACGTCGCCCCCTTCGGCGGCCGCGAGGCCCGGCTCGGCACCAATCCGATCTCGATCGCGGTGCCGTCCGATCTCGAAGCGCCGTTCTATCTGGACATGGCGACGTCGGCGGTCGCAGCCGGCAAGATCGCATTGTCGGTCGCGCGCGGCGAACAGATCCCGCAGGGCTGGATCATCGATGCCGAGGGCCGGCACACCACCGATCCCACCCAGTATCGCAAGGGCGGAGCGCTGCTGCCGCTCGGCGGCAGCGAGGGCTACAAGGGCTCCGGCCTCGCAGCGATGGTCGAGATATTGTGCGGCCTCCTCACCGGATTGGGATTTGGCGTCGAGCCGACCGGCCGCCACAATGACGGAACTTTCATGGCGGTGTTCAACGTCGCCGCATTCCGGCCGCTGAAGGATTTTGAAAAGGAGGTCGGCGAGTTCGCGCGCTATCTCAAATCGACACCGCCATCGGAGGGCTCTCCCGGCGTATTCTATCCCGGCGAACTCGAATACATCCGCGAGAAGAAACGACGGGCCGAAGGCATCGAAATCGAGGATGCCACCTGGGACAAGCTGAAAGAGCTTGCCACCAATTACAAGCTCGCCGCCGAACTCGGCTTGAATTGAAACCCGCTCGCACAAGGAAAATAACATGACACGACAAATGGCGATGGTGGGTTTCCTGCAGGCCCAGAACTGCACCAATCTTCCGAGCTCATGGCGGCACCCGGAATCGCGCGACGATTCGATGTCGGCCGACTACTACCAGGAAATCGCCCGGATTCTCGAAGCCGGAAAATTCCACATGGCGTTCTTCGACGACCGCCTGGCGATGCCGGACCGCTACGGCAACGATCACGCCCATACCGTCGAATACGGCATCCGCTGCGTGAAGATGGACCCGATCGTGGTGTTGACCACGATGGGCATGGTTACCACCAAACTCGGCCTCGCTTCGACCTGTTCGACCACCTATTACGAGCCGTTCGACGTGGCGCGCCGCTTCGCCACCCTCGATTTGATGACCAACGGCCGCGCAGGCTGGAACGTGGTGACGTCGGTGAACGACGGCGAAGCCCACAATATGGGCAAGGACGCCCATCTCGATCATGATCCGCGCTACGACCGCGCCGACGAGTTCATGGAAGTCGTGCTCGGTCACTGGGATTCCTGGGAAGACGGCTCTCTGATCGTCGACAAGAAGAGCGGCCGCTTCGCCGACCCGACCAAGGTGAAACGGCTCGATCACAACGGCCAGTTTTTCAAGTCGCGCGGACCGTTCACGGTGCCACGCTCAAGCCAGGGTCATCCGGTGATCATCCAGGCCGGCGCAAGTGGCCGCGGCCAACGCTTTGCCGGCCGGTGGGGCGAGGTAATATTCACCGCGGCGCGCAATCTCGTCGCGGCCAAGCAAGGTTATGACGCGATCCGGAGCGAAGCCGCCAAGGCCGGCCGCGATCCCGACCAGATGTTTCTCTGCAACCTGATTACCCCAGTATCCGGCGCCACCAAGGCCGAGGCCGAAGACAAGATGGCCGTGATCGAAAAACTGCCGCTGGAAATCGATGCGCTGTCGTTGCTGGCGGAAGGACTGAACTACGATTTTGCCTCCAAGGGCCTCGACGAACCCTTGACCACGGAAGAGCTGCAGAGCATGCAGGGCATCATCGGCATCCGTGACGGCGTGCTCAAGACCTCCGGCAAGACCAATCCTTCAGCCCGCGACTTCATCACTTTCAGCGGACGCGGCCAGACGGCTGACGCCATCGTTGGCGGCCCCAAGGAGATCGCCGACCGGCTTGAAGAGATGTTCGTCAACCGCGGCTGCGATGGCTTTGTCATCGCAGCAACCTATGTGCCCGGTTCCTATGCCGATTTCGTCAAACACGTCGTGCCGGAATTGCAGCGTCGTGGCCTGTTCCACAAGGACTATACCGGCAAGACGCTGCGCGAAAATCTCGGCCTGCGGCGCCCCGCTGCCGGGGCCTGGAAAACCCCGCCGCAAGTCGCGGCCGAATAACAACAAGAACAAAAAAGCAAAGAGGAACACACATGCGTTGGCTCAAATTCACTGCCGCGGGCAAGACGTCCTGGGGTCTGGTCGAGGGCGACAAGGTGCTCACCGTCAACGGCGACCCGTTCGGTGAATGGCAGAAGGCTGCGCAAACGCACGCGCTCAAGGACGTGAAGATCGAACTGCCGCTGATCCCGCGCACCTTCTATTGCGTCGGCCTCAACTACCTCAAGCATTTGAGGGAAGCCGCCGACAAGGCCGGCACCGTGCCGAACGTTCCTGACCGGCCCGAGATCGGCTATCGCGCCCAGAACGCGCTGATCGCTCACGATGAAGATGTGGTGATCCCGGCGACCGCGACCGAAAAAATCCACTACGAGGGCGAACTCGCGGTTGTCATCGGCAAGAAGGCAAAGCACCTCACCGAGGCCAACGCGATGTCCTGCGTGTTCGGCTACACCATCGGCAACGACGTCAGCGAACGCACCTGGCAGAAGGCCGATCGGGGGCTGTGGCGTTCCAAGAACGCCGACACCTTCAAGCCGATGGGGCCGTGGATCGAGACCGACGTCGACCTCGACAAGATGGAAACCACCATCCGGGTCAACGGCAAGCAGACCGGCCATTTCCACACCAACGACATGATCTTCGGCGTCGTTCCGTTCATCGTCGAACTGACCAGATATTTCACGCTATGGCCGGGCGACGTGATCTGGATGGGCACCGACGGCGCTTCACCCGATCTGAAAGCCGGCGACGTCGTCGAAATCGACATCACCGGCATCGGCACCTTGCGCAACAAGTTCGTCGCCGAGAAGCGATAGGCCTCGAAGCCGGCGCTACTCGACCTTGATGCCCGCATCCTGGATCACCTTGCGCCAGCGCTCTTCCTCGCCGCGAAAATAGCGATCGAGCGCTTCCGGCGGCTCGGCCACCATGACGAGGCCTTCGTTGACGCCGAGCTTCTTGAAGGCGTCGGACTGCACCGCCTTCGCGGCTGATTTGTTGAGGCGGTCGATGATCTCGGGCGGGGTCTTCGCCGGCGCGTAGACGCCATACCAGGCTTCGGCGGCGTAGCCGGGGACGCCGGCTTCCGACACCGTCGGCAGTTGCGGAAAGGCCGGCGAGCGTTGCGCCGAGGTCACGGCGATGGCGCGCAACTGCCCGGATTCGACCAGCGACGCGGCGCTCGCCACCGTCGTGAAGATCACCTGGATCTGGCCGCCAAGCAGGTCGGTGATCGCGGGCGCAGCACCCCTGTACGACACCGTCAACAGATTGACCTTGGCCATGTATTTGAACAATTCGCCGGCCAGATGCGCCGAGGTGCCGGTGCCATAGGTGCCGTAGGAAAGCTTGTCGGGCTCGGCCTTCGCCGCCGCAATCAGCTCCGGGATCGATGTGATCGGAGACGCCTTGTTGACCACGACCAGGTTGAAGGAGCGCGCCACCAGCGCCACCGCCGCAAAGTCGTTGTGCGCGTCATAAGGCAGTTTCGGATTGAGGCTCGGATTGACCGCGTTGGCAAACGTTCCCATCAGCAGCGTGTAGCCATCAGGCGCGCTGGTCGCGACCGCTTGCGTGCCGATAATGGTCCCCGCCCCCGGCTTGTTCTCGATGATGACGGAAACGCCGAGGTCTTTCGACATCTCCTGCGCCAGCGTCCGCGCCACCACGTCGGTGCCGCCGCCCGGCGCGAACGGCACCACGATCTTGATGATGCGGTCGGGATAGGCCGCGAAAGCCTCGCCGCTCGGCAATGCCGGGAGCACGAATGCTGCAAGCGCGAACAAGATGGATGATTTTCTGGAGGTGTTTCGGGCTTGCATGAGTCCTGACTTGCGATGGGGATAAGGAAGCGTCACCAAATCACGCCCGGCCGCGGAAGGCTATGCGTCTATTGCCGGTCGGTCATGACGCGGAGATCGGATGCCAATCGCGCAGCCATCGACTAGCATCCACTCCAACAACAATAACGACAATCCCGGGAGGATTCACATGAGGCACTGGCTGGCCGGATTGATGCTGTTGGTTGCGCCATCGGCGTTCGCGCAACAGGCCGTTCCCAATATCGCGTTCGACTCCGTCCCCAATCCCCTGAAGCTGCCGCCGAACATTTACTTTGGCGAAGTGTCGGGGGTCTCGGTCAATTCCAAGGGTCATGTGTTTGCGCTGTCGCGCGGCAACACCACCGGGCCGGCCTATGCCGCTGCGGCGACGCAACTGCTGGAATTCGACGCGCAGGGCAAATTCATCCGCGAGATCGGCAAGAACCTCTACGCGTGGTCGTTCGGGCATACCGTCAAGCTCGACCCCCAGGACAATATCTGGGTGACGGACAAAGGCTCCGACATGGTGATCAAGTTCGATCCCGAGGGCCGCGTCGTCATGGTGTTCGGCCGCAAACAGGAAGCCTCCGACGAGGACACCGGGCCGGTCAAGCATCCGAAGCCGCCGCTGCCGTCCGAGGACGGCCGGTTCCGGCAGGTCACCGACGTCACCTGGGACAAGGCCGGCAACACCTTCATCAGCGACGGCTACATCAATTCACGCGTCGCCAAGGTCGACAAGGACGGCAACTGGCTGAAGTCGTGGGGCGACCGCGGCAAGGAGCCCGGCCAGTTCAACACCCCGCATTCGATCGCTTCCGATGCCAACGGCAATGTCTATGTTGCCGATCGCGGCAATCATCGCATCCAGGTATTCGACGGCGACGGCAAATTCCTGCGCCAGATCGCGATCGACGTGCCGGTGCCGGCGGGCGCCAAGCCCGCGATCGGCAAGATTCCGGATGAGGCGATGATGGCCGGCGGCACGTTTTATCCGGGCTCGCCCTGGTCGCTGTGCATCACGCCACCGCCGAACCAGGTGCTGTACAGCTCGGACGCGTGGCCCGGCCGCATCTACAAGCTCAGCCTCGACGGCAAGCTGCTCGGCGTGCTCGGCCAGTCAGGCAAGCAGCTGAAACAGTTCGGCTGGATTCACGCGATGGCGTGTCCGTCGGAGAACGTGCTGTTTGTGGCGGAGTTGTTGAACTGGCGGGTGCAGAAGCTGCTGCTGAAGCCGTGAACGTTTAACCTGTCATTCCGGGATGGTCCGAAGGACCAGACCTCAGGGGTGCAATTGCACCCCGGGGAATCTCGAGATTCCCCGGTGCGCAATTGCGCACCTGAGGTTCGATGCTTCGCATCGCCCCGGAATGACAACATTTTCTAAATCATCCGCGCCACGAACGGAATCTTTCGCAACATCACCGTGAGCCCCCAGCTCAGCGCCAACGTGCCCGTGAACACGACCGCAGCTTTCACGATCGCCGGCCATGAATAGCCGTAAACGCCGTATTGCAGCCAGATGATGAAGACGTAGTGGGTGAGAAAAATGCCGTAGGCCGACGGCCGCATGGCATCGAGCGGCCCTGCGCGCAATGCCCCGAAACGCACGCATACCGCCAGCACCGTGCACGCCATCGCCGCGCTGAACAGCGCAAAGGCAAGGCCATAGCCTGTCCGCCACGTCAGCGGCGGTGAATTGAAATCTGCCACCCAGTTGTGGTGAGCGTACACCAGCAGAAGGATCGCGCCGTAAAACACCGACGCGAAGGCGAGCCAGACCGGCCAGCGCTTTACGATTTCACTTCCTTCCGCCAAAATGCCGGCGCGAAGGCTGACGACGCCGATGCCGACCCCGGTCAGGAAATAGCCGGCATAGAGCAAAATACGACTGGTCTGGATCGGCAGCGGGAAGCCACCCGGCTCCAGCCAACTGGTGTCACCGAACACCAGATGCATCGGAAGATAAACAGCGACCGACACCGCCAAAAACGCCGCGAACGCCATCCACGGACGGTCCGATCAGCAGGCCGGACGGCTTCACCAGCCGCGGCATCATCGTCACCAGCGCGGCGGCGACGATATCGAACGCCAGCAACACCCACAGGAACCAGGCGGGGCCCGAAGGCCACGGCCCGATCGTCAGCGTGTGCCACCAGAAGTGAAAGAAATTGAAATCGGTGGTGCCGGGCAAGTGATAGCGCAGGAAGGTCGGATAATAGGCGATCGGCATCAGCACGAAGATCGAGACCAGAAAGGGTATGCCGAGCCGCCACGCGCGACGACGCACATAGCTCACCGGTCCCCTGCGCGTCAGACTGGCATGGACGAACAGCCCCGAGATCAGGAATATGCAGGCCATGAAGAAACTGTCGTTGAACAGCACCACCAGATCGAAGCCGAGCCAGCGCATGCTGTCGCCGGTGCCGAAATGGGTGTAGTTGACGACGGAGTGATGCAGCAGCACCAGCAGAATGATGACCGAGCGCGCGCGATCGAGGGCGACGATACGCTTGCTGACCCTGCCGGCCTGATCGCTTCCGCAGGTCTTGCCCGGCATTTCAACGCTTCTGTTCACGCCATTCCCGTTCTGAATTCCTGCGCTCATTTTTCGAACGCATCGTAAATCAGCTTCTTGACGTTGACCTGAACGTGCAAGCGGTTGGACGGCGCATTTTCCAGCACCACGAAGAACATGTCCTCGGCGTGATCGACCACGAGATAGGCACCGGTGGCACCGTCCCACTTGAATTCGCCGCGCGAGCCCGGTGGTGGCGGCACCGCATTGCCGGGATCGGTGCGGACCCCAAAACCGTAGCCGAACCCGAAACCGTCGCCGGGATAATAGAAGTAGTTGCGCGCCACACCCGAGCCCGGACCGATGTGGTCGGCCGTCATGTCAGCGAACGTCTTCGGGCCGAGATAGGTCTTGCCATCCAGTGTGCCTGCGTTGAGCAGCATCTGCCCATAGCGCGCGAGATCGGCGACCGTCGTGACCAGCCCGCCGCCGCCGGACTCCCACCGCGTCACATCGAGCGAGTTGCGCTCGACGTGCCGGTCGCTATCCAGCGGCTGCGCGTAGCGCGCCCGTTCGGCCGGATCGGTCAGGAAGAATTTGGTCGTGGTCATTCCCAAGGGATCGAACAGCTGCGTCTTTTCGAACTGGTACAGCGATTGGCCGGAGGCGACCTCGATGACGCGGCCGAGCACGTCGGCCGAATGGCCATAGTCCCACAGCGTGCGCGGCTGCTCGGCCAGCGGCACCTTTGCGATCCGCTCCGCAAACCCTGCATTGTCGAAATCGCCGAGATAGATCCCGTCATAGGCGGCCTTGACCAGATTCCGCTCGCCGTAGAATCCGTAGGTGATGCCGGAGGTGTGCAGCAGCAGATCCTCGATCGTGATCGGCCGGCGCAGCGGCACCAGGTCGAGCACGGCCTTTCCGGAATCGTCCTTGCGCTCGACTCCAACCTTCATCCCGGCAAGCGACGGGATATATTTGCTGACGGGGTCATCGAGCCTGATCGAACCGCGATCGACCAGCAGCATCGCCGCCACGCTGGTGACGGTCTTGGTCAGCGAATGCATCGGAAAGATCGCATCCGGCGTCATGTCGATACCGGCATCGACGTCGCGCTTGCCGAACCATTTGAAATAGACCGGCTTGCCGTGACGCTGGATCAGCACGACGGCGCCGGGAATTTTTGCCACGGCGATCTGATCTTTGAGAAAATCGTCGATCCGCGAGAGCTTTTCGATCGACAGCGTCGCGTTCGGCGGCGGTCTGAATTCAGCGGCCGATAACGAAGTTGTTATCGAGCCAACGCCCGCTATCGCGATCAGCAGCGTCACACAATGAATTATCGACGCTGACTTTCGCAAGAACATCCAGTGGCTCCGGTTTGATCGGCCGGACCATATGGCATGCCGCGCATCGTGCGCAACGCGTCATTGCGAGCGCAGCGATGCAATCCATACCTTCGCAGGTCGAGACATGGATTGCTTCGTCGCTTCGCGCCCCGCAATGACGATCGGAGCACCCATCACGAATACGGATTGATCAGCTTCTGCTGTTCCCCGCTGTGATCGGCCAGCATGTCGATGAAGGTTCGCACCTTTGCCGAAAGATGATGGCGGTGCGGATACACTGCATTCACAGCGAATTCCAGCGGCCGGTATTCCGGCAGCAGCCGCACCAGGTGGCCGGCCTCGAGATCGTCGTGAACCAGAAAGCCGGCGGCAAGGCTGATGCCGCCGCCTTCCAGCGCGACCTTGCGCAGCGTCTCGCCGCTGTTGGTGATCAGACTACCGGACACGCGCACCGAGGCCGGCGCGCCCTTGCGGTCGACGAAACGCCACTCGTCATAGGGATAGTTGAGGTGGCGAATGCAATTGTGATTGGCGAGTTCGGACAACGCCTGCGGCCGTCCGTGCTTTTCCAGATAGCCGTGCGAACAGCACAGTACATGCCGCCAGGTGGCGAGGCTGCGCACGATCAGGCTGGAATCCGGCGGCGGCGTCAGACGAACCGCGACGTCGAACCCCTCGTCGATCATGTCGATGTTGCGCTCGCCCATCTGCAAGTCGACCTTGACCTCCGGATAGGCAGCGAGGAATTCGGCAACGACCGGCGACACGAACTGCACGATGTGGGTGGCGGTGTAGATCCGCAGCGTGCCGCGCGGCGTCGACTGCTGGGCGCCGGCGATGTCGTCGGCCTGTTCGATGTCGGCCAAAATCTGAACGCAGCGGTCGTAGTAGGCCTTGCCGACTTCGGTGACGCTGACCTTGCGCGTGGTGCGCTGAAGCAGCCGCGCGCCGAGCCGGTCTTCCAGCGACTGGACGTGGTTGCTCACCATGGTCGTCGACATGTTGAGCCGGCGTGCGGCGGCTGAAAACCCGCCGCTATCCACCACCCGGACAAAGGCCGTCAGACTGGTCAGCCGGTCCATCGGCAAGCCCCTAATTATCCGCTCTCACTGGATAATCCTTCCAGTTTTCACCGGATTATCACATCGGGGCTGACATTGCATCTTGCGGGGGTACCCAGCGCCCTCGTTTCGAGCGCGTCCGCCAGAGCTGCGAGGATGCTATGACGACCACGACGTATACCTCTGAAGTTACATCGAAAATAAGCCTTCGTCCGTCCAGCAAGGCCGTAAAGCGGGCCGCGATCGCGCTGGCTTTGGCGCTCGGAATCGCCACCGCAGCGGACTTTGGCTACGGCTATCTCACCAGCGGCCGCTACCTGGAATCGACCGACGACGCCTACGTCAAGGCCGACTCGACGATCATCTCGCCGAAGGTCTCCGGCTACATCGCGCAGGTGCTGGTCGGCGACAACCAGCCGGTCAAGGCCGGGCAGATTCTGGCCCGGATCGACGACCGCGATTTCAGGGCGGCGCTCGATTCCGCCCATGCCGACGTCGATGCGGCCGAGGCCGCGGTGCGCAATCTCGATGCCCAGGTCGCCCTGCAACAGCCTGTCATCGAGCAGGAGACCGCCGACGTCGCCGCTGCCGAAGCCAATCTGCAATTCGCGCAGGAGGAACAGGCCCGCTACGACGGCCTGATGAAGACCGGCTCCGGCACCATTCAACGCGCCCAACAGACCGACGCGGCCCTGCGCGAGAAGAGCGCGCAATTGCAGCACGAGAAATTCGGGCTCGTCGCGGCACAACGGAAGATCGACGTTCTCACCACCGACCGCGCCAAGGCCGTGGCGCAACTCGATCGCGCCCGCGCAGTCGAACAGCAGGCGGCGCTGAACCTGTCCTATACGCGGATATCGGCGCCGGTGGACGGCACCGTCGGCGCACGTTCGCTGCGGGTCGGCCAGTTCGTGCAGGTCGGAACCCAGCTGATGGCGGTGGTGCCGCTCGACGCCGTCTATGTGGTCGCGAATTTCAAGGAAACCCAGCTCACCCATGTGCGCAACGGCCAGCCGGTCGAGATCCTCATCGACAGCTTTCATGGCACCAGACTGAAGGGCCATGTCGACAGCCTATCGCCCGCCAGCGGCCTCGAATTCGCGCTGCTGCCGCCTGACAACGCCACCGGCAATTTCACCAAGATCGTGCAGCGCGTGCCGGTGAAGATCGTGCTCGACGACCATAAACTGACCGGCCTGTTGCGGCCGGGCATGTCGGCGGAGCCGACCGTCAACACCAAGGCGACGGTGCTGGCCGAACGCGAAACCCAGGTACGGCTGGCCGCGGACGCCGCGCTGGCTCACCGAACGGCGTTGGGGGCGCCCGCTCGGTCCGGGATTATCAAGTCCTGCCGGACAATCCTTCCATATCCTACCCGATTATCGGATCTGCACGCTTAATGCATCCTGCCTCTGCCCGAGCAAGAGGAGACCCCCATGACCGCACTCCAGCCCACAATGAACGCCGCTTCCGCCCGCAACCTTGGTGGCCAGCCTTCGCGAGCCGCGACCGCCAAGGCCGAGCCGGCGATCCCCGCCAAAACCTGGATCGCGGTCATCGGCGCCACGCTCGGCGCCTTCATGGCGGTGCTCAACATCCAGATCGTCAACGCCTCGCTTGCCGACATCCAGGGCGCGATCGGCGCCGGGATCGACGACGGCGGCTGGATTTCGACCTCGTACCTGATCGCCGAGATCGTGGTGATCCCGCTCAGCGGCTGGCTGGCGCAGGTATTCTCGATCCGCCGCTATCTGCTGACCAACGCCATCCTGTTTCTGGTTCTCTCGGTGGCCTGCGCCTTCGCGCAGGACCTGCCGCAGATGATCGTGCTGCGCGCGATCCAGGGTTTTACCGGTGGTGTGCTGATCCCGATGGCGTTTACGCTGATCATCACGCTGCTGCCGAGGGCAAAGCAACCGATCGGTCTGGCGCTGTTCGCGCTGTCGGCCACCTTCGCGCCGGCGATCGGCCCAACCATCGGCGGCTACCTCACCGAAAACTGGGGCTGGCAGTTCATCTTCTATGTCAACCTGGTGCCGGGTGCGGTGATGATCGCGATGCTGTGGTTCTCGCTCGAAGCCAGGCCCGCAAAATTGTCGCTGCTGCGCGAAGGCGACTGGGCCGGCATCGCCACAATGGCGATCGGTCTCTCGGCGCTGCAGACCGTGCTCGAGGAAGGCAACAAGGACGACTGGTTCGGTTCGGCCTTCATCGTCAAGCTGTCGATCATCGCAGCCGTGTCGCTGACCGCCTTCCTGTGGATCGAGCTGACCACCAAGAAGCCGCTGCTCAATTTGCGCCTGCTGCTCCGCCGCAATTTCGGCTTCGGCATGCTGGCCAATTTCCTGCTCGGCATCGCGCTGTATGGTTCGGTGTTCATCCTGCCGGTCTATCTGTCACGCATCCAGGGCTACAATGCCGAACAGATCGGCATGGTGCTGGCATGGACCGGACTGCCGCAACTGCTGCTGATCCCGCTGGTGCCGCGGCTGATGAGGCGCTTCGACCCGCGCCTGATCATCGGCATCGGCTTTGCGCTGTTCGCCGCCTCCAACTTCATGAACATCTACATGACCAACGACTACGCCACCGATCAGCTGTTCTGGCCCAACATCGTTCGCGCGCTCGGCCAGGCGCTGGTGATGGCCCCGCTCTCGGCGGTCGCGACCGCAGGCATCGAAGCGGAGAACGCGGGCTCGGCATCCGGACTGTTCAACATGATGCGCAACCTCGGCGGCGCGGTTGGTATTGCTTTCCTGCAGACGTTTCTGACCAAGCGCGAGCAGTATCACTCCAACGTACTGACGCAATCGGTGTCGCTGCTGGAACAGGCGACCCGTAACCGGATCGACCAGTTGACGCAGTACTTCATCAATCACGGCATCGCCGATCACGCTGAAGCGACACATCGCGCGGTGGTGGCGATCGGCAGGATCGTGCAGAAGCAGGCTTTTATTCTCGCCTTCAGCGACACATTTTATCTGCTCGGCGCCGCGCTGATTGTCGCGCTCATCGCAACGTTACTGCTGAAGAAGCCGGACCATCTTGCCAGCGGCGGCGCACACTGACTCTTTAGACGCGATCTCTTCACGCGAACCGGTTCCCACTTCGCTCAAAATCGCTTTAGGATTATCCCACCACCAACCCCGCGCGCCCCACCAGAGGAGAACGACCATGAAACCCAGGATGAACTTCTACCAGGCAGCCCCCGACACCATCAAAGCGCTCGTCGCGCTCGAAACCCAGATCCAGGGCTCTGGCCTCGAAAAGTCGCTGATCGAACTGGTCAAGACCCGGGCGTCACAGATCAACGGCTGCGCCTATTGCATCAACATGCACACCGAGGACGCCCGCAAGCAGGGCGAGACCGAGCAGCGGCTGTATCTGCTGAACGCCTGGCGCGAGTCTCCGCTCTACACCGACCGCGAACGCGCCGCTCTGGCGTGGACGGAGTCGCTGACGCTGATCGCCGAAACTCACGCGCCCGACGATGTCTATACGGACGTCCGCGCGCATTTCAACGAAGCCGAGACGGTCAACCTGACCATGTTGATCGGAGCCATCAATGCGTGGAACCGGCTCGCCATCGCCTTCCGTGCCATTCACCCGGTGAGAGTAAAGGCGGCGGTGGCGTAGGACTCGTCAACGCAAGTCACTCCTAACTCGTCATGCGCGGGCTTGACCCGCGCATCCATCAGAAAACAACTATTGCGAAGCGTGATGGATTGCCGGGTCAAGCCCGGCAATGACCGCATAGGGTGGAGCGAGATCACACCGCCGTCTTCTTCGCAAACTCCACATAGATCTCGCGCAGCCGGTCGGTCATCGGACCGGGCTTGCCGTTGCCGACCTTCTTGCCGTCGATCGTCACCACCGCCTGCACGAACACGGTGGCGCTGGTGACGAAGGCTTCCTTGGCAGCCAGCGCTTCCTCGATCGTAAACGCCCGCTCCTCGACGCGAAGCTGGCGCTCCTCGGCGAGTGCGACCACGGCCTTGCGGGTGCAGCCGGGCAAAATCTCGCTGCCGTTCTGCCGGGTCACGATGACGTCATCCTGGGTCAGGATGAAACAGGACGACGAGCCGCCCTCGGTCACCTTGCCGTCCTCGATCATCCAGGCCTCGCCGGCGCCGGCGACCGCGGCGGCCTGCTTGGCCAGCACCTGCGCCAACAGCGCCACGCTCTTGATGTCGCGGCGGGTCCAGCGCAGGTCGGGCACGGTGATGACGCCGATTCCCGTTTTCGCCGACGGCGCGTTGATGATGTCCTTCACCGAGGTGAACAGGACCAGCGTCGGCGTTACGTCTTTGGGAAAGGCGAAATCGCGCCCGGTATCGGCGCCGCGCGTCACTTCCAGATAGACCATGCCGTTGACGAGATTGTTGCGCTTGACCAGTTCGCGCTGGATTTCCTCGATCTGGGCAACCGTCACCGGCAGCGCCAGCTCGATCTCACCGACCGAGCGCTCCAGCCGGGCCAAATGCGAGGCATTGTCGATCAGCTTGCCGTCCAGCACGGCGGCGACTTCGTAGATGCCGTCGGCAAACAGGAAGCCGCGGTCGAGGATCGACACCTTGGCTTCCGAGAGGGGCACATACGAGCCGTTGACGTAAGCGATCTGTTCCAAGCGGGTTCTCCTGTCGGGACTACGAAGCGGTTGCGGCGGCCCTTATACGCAATTTGTTTCGGGGGAGGAACCCTTGGCCGAGCCTGTCATTCCGGGCGATGCGCAGCATCGAACCTCAGGGGTGCAATTGCACCCTGGGGAATCTCGAGATTCCGGGTTCGCCTCTTCGAGGCGCCCCGGAATGACGACGCCCCCCCTAATGCGACAAAATTTTCGACAGAAACTTCTGCGCGCGGTCGCTGCGGGGGCTGCCGAAGAAATCGGTCTTTTGCGCATCCTCGACGATTTCGCCCTGGTCCATGAAGATCACCCGGTTCGCGACCTTGCTGGCAAAGCCCATTTCGTGGGTCACCACCATCATGGTCATTCCCTCGCGGGCGAGATCGACCATCACGTCGAGCACTTCGCTGATCATTTCGGGATCGAGCGCCGAGGTCGGCTCGTCGAACAGCATCGCAATAGGGTCCATCGCGAGCGCCCGCGCGATCGCCACGCGCTGCTGCTGGCCGCCGGACAGTTCGGCCGGATATTTGTTCGCATGCACCTTCAGGCCGACGCGATCGAGCAGCTTTTCGGCTTTGGCCATCGCCGCGTCGTGCGAGCGGCCCAGCACCTTCTCCTGCGCCAGACACAGGTTTTCGATGATCCGCAGATGCGGAAACAGCTCAAAGTGCTGGAACACCATCCCGACCCGGGCGCGCAGCTTCGGCAGGTCGGTCTTGGGATCGTTGACCTTGATGCCGTCGAGGATGATCTCGCCTTGCTGGATCGGCTCAAGCGCATTGACGCACTTGATCAGCGTCGATTTTCCCGAGCCCGAGGGGCCGCACACCACCACCACCTCGCCCTTGGCTACGCTGGTGGTGCAGTCCTTCAACGCCTGGAACGACGGCCCGTACCATTTATTGACGTGGTTGATTTCGATCATGCTGCGCCCCTACCGGACAATGGCAATGCGTGCCTGCAGGCGTCGGACGCCGTAGGACGCAAGACTGGAAATTGCGAAATAGACCACGGCCGCGAACAGGTACATCTCGACCAGCCGGCCGTCACGCTGCGCCACCTTGCTGGCGGCGCCGAGGAAATCCGGGATCGACAGCACATAGACCAGCGAGGTGTCCTGGAACAGCACGATGGCCTGCGTCAGCAGCACCGGCAGCATGTTCCGGAACGCCTGCGGCAGTACGATATAGCTCATGGTTTGACGGTAGGTCATACCGAGCGCGTACGCTGCCGCCGGCTGGCCCTTGGAGATCGACTGAATGCCGGCGCGCATGATTTCGGAAAAATACGCCGCCTCGAACAGGATGAAGGTGATCAGCGAAGACGCGAATGCGCCGACCTTGATCGGCCGCGACGCGCCCGTAAGCCACTGCCCGATATAGGGCACCAGGAAATAGAACCAGAAGATCACCAGCACCAGCGGCAGCGAACGCATCAGGTCGACATAGATACCGGCGATACGGCCCAGCAGTTTGAGACCGGACAATCGCATCAGGGCGAGCAAGGTGCCGAACACCAGTCCGCCGACCGCGGACAGCGCTGTCAGCGTCAGCGTGAACGTCATGCCGTCGAGAAACAGGTAGCCCAGCGACCGGCGGATGACATCGAAATCGAAATTGCTGAACATCAGGTGGCCTTCACTTCCCGGAAATGTAGCCGGGAATGGCCACCTGGCGTTCGAGAAAGCGCATGCCGATCACGACGACGATGTTGATGATAAGATACAGCACCGTCGCGGCGGTGAAGGCTTCGAACACCTGAAACGAGAATTCCTGCATCGCGCGCGCTTCGCCGGTCAGTTCGATCAGGCCGATGGTGATGCCGACCGAGGTGTTCTTGATGGTGCTGAGGAATTCCGACGTCAGCGGCGGCAGGATGACGCGGAACGCGATCGGCAACAGCACGTAGCGATAGACTTGTGTCGTCGTCAGCCCGAGCGCCGTTGCAGCCATCTTCTGCCCGCGCGGCAGCGAGCCGATGCCGGCGCGGAGCTGTTCGGCGACGCGCACCGACATGAACAGGCCGACGCCGATCGCCGCCGTCCAGAATGGCGCGTTGGGTAATTGCTTCAGCCACAGGCCCGCCGTGCGCGGCAGCAGTTCCGGCAGCACGAAGAACCACAGGAACAGCTGCACCAGCAGCGGAATGTTGCGGAAGAATTCGACATAGCAGAAGCCGATCGAGGACGCGGCCTTCGAAGGCAGCGTGCGCATCACGCCGACGATGGTACCGATCACCAGCGCAATGATCCACGCCAACGCCGCGGTCTTGATCGTCACGACCACGCCCGACAGCAGCATATCGAGATAGTTGCCGGTGCCGTTCGGTGACGGCTGCCAGAAGATGCCCCAGTTCCAGTGATAGTTCACTTTCGCCCCCGCGAAGCGCTGCCGAAGTCACGCGCTTACGCCTGTGAGATTAGCGTTTATGCGCCTGACGTCCATGCAAATTTCCGGCCATTCCTTGCTGGAAATGGCCGGGGCTTGCAGCGCCTCTTCGCCGAAGGTCTACATTTACTTGTAGGAATCCGGGTCCGGCGAGTCCGACGGCTTGGCGAACTCGTTCTTCAGCTCCGCACCGATCGGCGTATTGAGATTAAGGCCCTTCGGCGGGATCTTCTGCGTGAACCACTTGTCATAAATCTTCTGGCCTTCGCCGCTGGTATAGACCGCCGCGGTGGCGGCATCGACCACCTTCTTGAAGGCCGGGTCATCCTTGCGCAGCATGATGCCGTAGGGTTCCGGCTTCGAGAACGCGTCGCCGGAAATCACATAAGCGTCCGGGTCCTTCGAGCCGGCGACGAAGCTGGCGAGCAGGATATCGTCCAGCACCGCCGCGACCGCGCGGTCGGTCTCGACCAGCAGGAACGACTCGGCATGTTCCTTGGCGGGAATGATGTTGATACCGAGGTTACGGGCGGCGTTGGCTTCGGTGAGCTGCTTGATGTTGGTGGTGCCGGACGTGGAGGCCACCGACTTGCCCTTGAGATCGTCGATCGAAGCAAGCTTGCTGGACTTCTTGGAAACGAACCGGGTGGCCGTCAGGAAATGCGTGTTGGTGAACGCGACCTGCTTAAGCCGGTCGGTGTTGTTGGTGGTCGATCCGCATTCCAGGTCGATGGTGCCGTTGGCCATCAGCGGAATCCGCGCCGACGAACTCACCGGGTTGAGCTTGACCTCGAGCTTGTCGAGCCTGAGTTCTTTCTTCACGGCATTGACGATCTCAAGGCAGATGTCCATGGCGTAGCCGACCGGCTTCTGGCTGTCGTCCAGATAGGAAAACGGAATCGACGATTCACGATAGCCGAGCGTAATCGCACCGGTCTCCTTGATGTTCTTCAGTGTCCCGGTCAGCTCCTGCGCGCCGGCCTGTCCGGCCCAGCAGCCGATTGCAAACGTGTACGCGATCGTACGCCACGGCATCATTCGAATTCTCCTCATTGGACGACCTGGACCGCCCGGGTGACAGCGTACGCGGCACCCGACGATCGAACCTATTTAACGTATAACGCCCATGCAATGACCGGGCCATTGCATGGGCGCAAAACACTCATTTGGACGCTTATTTGGACCTTTATTTGTACGAATCCGGGTCCGGCGAGTCCGAGGGCTTCGCGAACTCGTTCTTCAGCTCGCTGCCCATCGGCACGTTGAGGTTCAGGCCCTTCGGCGCGATCTTCTGCGTGAACCATTTGTCGTAGATCTTCTTGCCCTCGCCGCCGGTATAGAGCGCGGCAGTGGCGGCATCGACCACCTTCTTGAAGGCCGGGTCGTCCTTGCGCAGCATGATGCCGTAGGGCTCGGGCTTGGAGAACGCATCCTTGGAGATGACGTAATCGCCCGGCGCCTTCGATCCGGCGATCAGGCTCGACAGCAGGATGTCGTCCATTACGAACGCCACCGCGCGGTCGGTCTCGACCATCAGGAAGGCTTCGGCGTGATCCTTGGCCGGAATGATGTTGATGTTGAGATTGCGCGCGGCGTTGGCCTCGGTGAGCTGCTTGATGTTGGTGGTGCCGGCGGTCGAGACCACCGACTTGCCCTTGAGATCGTCAATCGCGTTGATCTTGCTCGCCGTCTTGGTGACATAGCGGCTGGCGGTCAGGAAGTGGGTGTTGGTATAGGCGACCTGCTTCTGGCGCTCGGTATTGTTGGTGGTCGAGCCGCATTCGAGATCGATGGTGCCGTTGGCGAGCAGCGGAATACGGGTCGACGACGTCACCGGATTGAGCTTGACCTCGAGCTTGTCGAGCTTCAACTCCTTCTTCACGGCATCGACGATCTTGTAGCAGATGTCCATGGCGTAGCCGATCGGCTTCTGACTGTCGTCGAGATAGGAGAACGGTGTGGAGGAGTCGCGGAAGCCGAGCGTAATGGCGCCGGTGTCCTTGATGTTCTTAAGCGTTCCCGTCAGGTCCTCGGCCTGCGCCTGACTCGCGCAAAGCGCGGCAATTGCAAAGCCGATAATGGTCGAACGTTTCATACGTGTACTCCTCGTCTGGTTTACGTCGATTGCTTGATGATCTCGCCGAGGACCGGCGAGATGTAGCGGCGAAACTGCTCGGGATTTTCACTCATTGGAAAATGACCGAGCTGCTCCATGATGGTGACACTGGCGCCGGGGATCGCGGCGGCGGTCCGCTTGGTGTCTTCCGGCGTGCAGGAGAAATCATACTCGCCCGTGAGCAGAAACAGCGGGCATACTTTAGTATCGATCTTTTCGACCCGCCCGCGCAGATCGCCGTCGACTCGGTAGAAATAGAGATCGCCTTTAAAGACGCCAGGACCGCCTTGTTTATAGGCCCATAGCGTCTCGGTCCGTGAGCTAGCCGGGCTTTGCGGCGCAATCAGGCCCGATACCAGCGCAGCGCAGACTTCGCCGCCATGGACGTCGGGGCGGTTGAGCCAGGACGTGTCGTACCACGGCGCCTGAAAATCGGCGGCCTCGAGCCCGATCAGCGCGCGGAATTCGCTGGCGTGATCGATCGCGAGGTTGAGCACGATACGGCCGCCGATCGAGCAGCCCATGATAACGGGTTTGTCCATCCTCAGCGTACGGCAGAACGCGCGGATGGTTTCAGTGTAGCGCGCGGTCGTAAGTTGATATTCCGAACCGTCCCAATTTGCTGGCGGGTTGGACTTGCCATGCCAGGGCATGTCGAAGGCGATGATGCGAAAATTCTTCGTGAACTCCTCATCCCCGAGCAGATGCCGCCACTGCCGCCCGTCGGCGCCGGCGGTGTGAAGACATACCAACGGAATGCCCGTGCCGCTTTCCTCGAAGTAGATGCGATGCATCTCGCCATCAATTTCGACATGGACATAGCGGCCGGTAATCGCCTCGATGTGGCCGTTCATGACGCCACCATGACGGCGTGATGTCGCGGCAGCGCAAGCAGGTCCTTGAAATACTGCAGATGCGCGATGAAGGGATGCAGGTCGCCTTCGAGCACCGCTTCGCCGCGTTTGGTCAGCGCCAGCAAATCGTGGAAGCCCGGCTTCGGCATCGCCTGCCAGTATTCGGTCCACGCCGCCGGCGAGGCGCGGTAGGAAAATCGCCACGACCGCATCAGGACCGGCGCCGGCGCAAGGTCGACGATCCGCCCCTGACGGATCGAGACGTGAAAGGGATGCCCGATCGGCCCGAGCAGGCAGTCGCAGTCGAGCCAGCGCCCGCGCATCATCAGCGCCGGCGTTCGGTCGAGAAGCTCGGGAATTTTGGCGAACACCTCCATCACGGAGGCGTCGGTGGCGTTGGAAGCTGAACTCATGCGCTCCAGGCGGGGCTGCCGACATTGGCAAGGGAACGGGACAAGGGGAAGGGAACGGGAACGGCCCATCCGGTCGGCCAAATATGGCCCGAACAACCCGCGGTCGCAAGATACCGCGACCTTTAGCCTGCCTTGATTATCCCTCTAGCCGGCGTCCCTAGCCTTTGACGACCTTCAGCGGGTTCGGCCTCGCCGGCTGCGCCATCGCCCGCGTCAGGATCTGAACTTCCTTTTTCAGCATCTCGGCGAGTTCGACCTCGCGCCGCCGGATGCGGTCGCTGGAGGCGCCGATACTGAGCGCCGCCACCACCTGCCCGGTGTCGTCGCGGACGGGAACGCCGACGCCGCCCATCCCGGGAAAGGCGGCATCGAGCAACATGGTATGACCGGACTTGCGCGCGGCCGTGATCCGTTCGCGCAGGTACTTTGGCGTGATGCGCGGCGACTTTGCCAGCCGCGGTATCAACACCTCGATGATCGCCTCGATCTCCGCATCCGGCAACCACACCATCAGCGCGAGGCTGCCGGCGCCGACGCCGAGCGGGCGGCGGCTGCCGATCTGCAGATAGTTCGGCTGCAACGGATGGCTGCCGACAGAGCGCGCCAGATACAGCGCCTCGACGCCGCTGCGCACCGACAACAACGCGGTGTCGGCGGATTTCTCCGACAGCCGCAACAGGCTCGGCTGCGCCAGTTCAGCGATATCGACGGTGCGGCGCGCGCTGATCGCCATCACCCGCGCCTCCTGGCCGAGTTCATAGGTTTTGGCGCCGGCGACGCGGCTGACGAACCCCTCGTCGATCAGCGAGCCCAGAATGCGCAACGTGGTCGCCTTGTTGAGCGAGGTCGCATCGGCGATCTCGGTCAGCCGCAGCGGCGAGTTCTGCGCCAGCACCCGCAGGATCGCGCAGACTTTCTGGATCGCGTTGAACTTG
The DNA here is from genome assembly GCA_038244925.1 of Hyphomicrobiales bacterium. Classification (GTDB taxonomy): domain Bacteria; phylum Pseudomonadota; class Alphaproteobacteria; order Rhizobiales; family Xanthobacteraceae; genus Bradyrhizobium. Next base: position 34,181 of record JBBRSX010000032.1, read on the forward strand.
TCGGTCTGGCCGACCACGGACAACACCGGTTTCTTCTTGTGCGCCGTCGCGGCAAGTTTTGCGGGAGAGGCGTTCATGCCGCTTTACCCTTGCCCTTGTCCTTGTCCTTGTCCTTGTCCTTGCGCATCGCGCCGGAATAAAGCGGGCAGATTTCTTCGGCGAAACGGGTCATCATCTTTTGCCTGACTGCGAGAGGGGTGCCCGGCGTGGCGCTGGATACCATGAAGTAGTTGAAGCCGAGCGCCACCAGCGCGTCGATGCGCTTGCAGATGGTCGCGGGGCTGCCGACCAGATTGGAATCCAGGAACGGTCCAAGCTCGGCGGGATCGGTCATCTTGCGCAGGTTGGCGAACATCCGGCTGAAGTCGGCATATTCGGGGATGCCGACCCACGGGTTGGCGTCGGCCTCGTAGTGATCGGCCTGCAGCGCGAAATACGGCGGATAATAGCGCCGGCCCATTTCGCGCGCTTCTTCATCCGTATCGGCGATGAACAGCTTGACCGAGATCGGCAGGATCGCGCCGTCAGCCTTGGCACCGACACGGCCGCGCCAGCGATCCAGGATTTTCACCAGCAGCCCATCGGGGAAAGTCGAGAGGCAGATCGGCGGGATGCCGAGATCGCCCATCACCTCGGCGCTGGCCGGGCTTCCGATCGCGCCATAGAAATGCACTGTTTTGTCGACCGGGGCGGGGCGGATGCGGATCGGCTGTTCGATGTTCCAGAACTGGCCGCGATGCGTCAACGGTTTTCCCGACAGTCCCTGCTCGACGATCCGAAACACTTCGGCGAAGCGCGCGCGGCCTTCGTTCATGTCGATGTTGTAGGCGTCGTATTCCATTCGCGCGGTGCCGCGGCCGATGCCGAGATGCAGCGTGCCTTGCGTGAGGCTGTTGAGCATCGCGATTTCTTCCGCCAGCCGCAGCGGATGATACCAGGGCAACACCAGCACCGAGGTGCCGAGCGAGAGATCGGGAAATTTCGCCGCGATATGCGCCATCATCAGCAACGGACTCGGCGTCGGGTAATAGTCGCTGAAATGGTGCTCCAGCAGCCACGCCGCGTCATAGCCGAGCCGGTGGCCCAGCGCACAATCCGACATCAGGTCGCTATAGAGCTGCTGATCGGACACCCCGGCCACATCAGCCGCCGCCGCCTGAAATCCAAACCTCACGTCTTGCATCGTTGCCGGTCTCCACCCAATCCGATCCTAGAGAGCCCGGGGCGCGCGTAACAGCGTCTAATTTCGTCTGGTGAAACTCATCTGCAAATTAATTCCCTTTTTTGCGGCGTATCCAGCTCTCATCCGAAACCTTATTCCGCCACGCGAACCATGATCAGGCCCTGCGCGGGATTTCGCCGAGATCCCAGAACAGCCCCGCCATGATGGCCAGCGCTTCCTCGGTCACCGGCAGCAGGATGTGTTCGTCGGGCGCGTGCTGCGAGCAGCCGGGATAGGAATGCGGTACCCAGATCGTGGGCAGGCCCAACCCTTCCGCAAACACGTCGTTGGGCAGCGAGCCGCCGAAGTTCGGCAGCACCGCCGGCGGCTTGCCCGTGGTCGTCAGGATCGAGTTCGCGGCCCAGTTGACCCAGGGGCTGTCGACGTCAGTGCGCGAAGCGGCAAACCGCTGTGCCCCGCTGACCTCGACCATCGGAAAACCATTGGCGTGCAGGTGGGTTCGCACGGCGTCGATGACTTCCTCGTATTTGGTGCCGACCACGAAACGAAGTTGCAACACGGCATGGGCCTGGCCCGGGATCGCATTGGCCGGCTTCTCGATATTACCCGACGACATCGCCAGCACTTCCAGCGTGTTCCAGGCGTAGAGCCGCTCGGCTGCAGACAGGCCTTCTTCGCCCCAGTTCTCGGAAAGTTCAGGTTCGCCCTCCGTCGGCTTGATCTCGACATCGGCCAGCGCGGCGCGTATCTGGTTCGAGATCCGCGGCGGCTTCAACGCCTCGAGTTGCATCCGGCCTTTTTCGTCGACGAGGCTTGCGATGGCGTTGCAGAGGATGGTCGCGGGATTGGCGAGCACGCCACCCCAATTGCCGGAATGGTGCCCGCCCTCGCGCAGGTTGACGTCGAGATGAATGCGATTGCCGCCGCGGCAGCCGAGGAAGATGGTGGGACGATCGGCCGACAATCGCGGCCCGTCGGAGGCAATGAACAGATCCGCCTTGAGTTCGTCGCGCAGCGCCTCGCAGACATTGCGCAGGTCCGGCGAGCCGATTTCCTCGCCGGTCTCGATGAGAAATTTGGCATTGAAGCCGAGCCTGCCACCACGCGCTTCGCACACCGCGCGCAGCGCCGCCATGTTGATGCTGTGCTGGCCCTTGTTATCAGCCGTGCCACGGCCATAGACGCGATCGCCTTTGGTCGTGACCTGCCAGGGATCGAGTTGGTCGCGCCATTCGCCTTCCATGCCGTCGACGACGTCGCCATGGCCATAGGTCAGGATGGTCGGCAGCGCATCGTCCTCGTGATAGTTCGCCAGCAGGTACGGACCCTTGCCGGTCGGGGATTCGATCATCCAGGTCGCGAAGCCTAAGTCCGCAAAGGCCGGGCGCAGGTTCTCCTCGAGATAGGCCCGCAGCGCTGGCTCGCTGCCGGGATTCTGGCTTTCGGTCCGATAGCCCACCCTGCGGCCGAGTTCGCCGAGAAAGGCGCCGGAACGAAGATGTTCGCGCGCGTTCGCTACTGCATCAGCTCTGGTCGCCATGTCGTTCCTTTCGCAGCCTGCGAATCCGGGGCTGTCAACCTATCGAGAACCATGGCCGGCCGGAAGGTGCCGGAACGAATGGGTCCTTGCTAAAACCGGCTGGAATGTAACAAGTTCGGGCCCGCAGCCCGGCCTTCGATCGGGCGAAAAGCAAAGGAAACGCGGCTGCGTTGTCCGGGTTACGACTGAGGGCCTTTCCATCATGAAAAAGCAGATCCGGCTCAACGCCTTCGCCATGAACTGCGTGGCGCATCAGTCGCCGGGGTTGTGGACCCATCCGCGTGACCGCACCCTCGATTATAACCGCCTGCCCTACTGGCTCGACCTCGCCAAGACGCTGGAGCGCGGCCGGTTCGACGGGCTGTTTCTCGCCGACGTGCTCGGCGTCTACGACGTCTACGGCAACAGCCCCGATGCCGCGCTGCGCAACGCCGCGCAGACGCCCTCGAACGAACCGCTGCTGCTGATTCCGGCGATGGCGGCCGTGACCCAGAATCTCGGTTTTGGCGTCACCAGCAATCTGTCGTTCGAACCGCCCTATCCTTTTGCACGGCGGATGTCGACGCTCGACCATCTCACCGACGGCCGGATCGGCTGGAACGTGGTGACCGGCTATCTCGACAGCGCCGCGCGCGGCGCCGGCAAGGACAAGCAGACGGGGCATGACGACCGCTACGACATCGCCGATGAATATATGGAGCTGGTCTACAAGCTCTGGGAAGGCAGTTGGGAGGATGCCGCCGTACTGCGCGACCGCGCCCGCGGCATCTTTGCTGACCCTGCCAAGGTGCATCGCATCGAGCACGAGAGCAAGAATTACAAACTCAATGCGATTCATCTGAGCGAGCCGTCGCCGCAGCGGACGCCGGTGCTGTACCAGGCCGGCACCTCGCCGCGCGGACGGCAGTTCGCGGCGGAGCATGCCGAATGCGTGTTCATGTCGGGCCCGTCGGCCAAGATCATTGGGCCGCGCGTTGCGGCGATCCGCACGCTGGCAAAGGAGATCGGCCGCAATCCGGCTGAAATCCTGATGTTCAGCATGATGACAATCATTCTCGGCCGCACCGAGGCGGAAGCGAAAGCGAAATACGCCGACTATCGCCGCCACATCAATCCGGAGGGCGCGCTGGCGCTGATGTCGGGCTGGACCGGCGTCGATTTCTCCGGATACGACCTCGACCAGGAGGTGCGCCACGTCCAGAACGACGCCGGCCGCAGCGCGATGGACAACGTCACCCGCGCCGATCCGGACCGGATCTGGACCGTGCGCGAAGTCATCGAACATGTCGGCATCGGCGGCGCCGGACCTGTCGTGGTCGGCACGCCCGAGAAGGTCGCCGACGATATCGAGGCCTGGTTCGAGGCGACCGATGTCGATGGGCTGAATGTTCCCTTCGCGGTCTCGCCCGGCGATTTCGAGGACATCACGGAGATGCTGGTGCCGGAACTGACCCGGCGCGGGATCTACAAGGACACCTACACCAAGGGCACGTTGCGCGAAAAGCTGTTCGGCGCCGGACGGGCAAGGTTGACAGATCAACATCCGGCGAGCCGCTACCGGCCGCATGTGGCGGCGAAGGCTGGGGAGTAGGATTGCACACAACTCCATCAACCCGTCGTCCCGGTGACCGGCTTTGTTGCCACCATCGCCAGCAGATTGCTCCACCAACTTGACGCCAGCACCGGGGCGTCGGACCCTCACGATTTCACAGTACGCAACAGATGCGTTCGTCTCACGCACTGCCGCGTCCATCACGACCTGCCCCACGTCTGCGACGATGGCCAACGCCCCTTGGTGGGACAGGATGGCGAGAGTTGTAGAAATGATTTGCCCGACCGCGCGAGAAGAATTTTGCCCTTCGGGTTAATTTGTCGCACCCCGTCTTCGTCGTCATCGTCGTCATTCCGGGGCGTGCGAAGCGCGAGCCTCAGATGCGCAATTGAGCATCTGAGGCCTGCGCTTTGCGGCGCATCCCGGAATGACGACTCGGGCAAGATCACTTCACCGCAAAGCGCGCCAGCATCTCTCTGGAGACTTCGATGCCGAGGCCGGGGCCGTCGGGGATGCGCACGATGCCGCCCGTGTGCTCGATCGGCTGCACCAGCAATGACTGGCGGATCGGGTGTTCGGTGCGATCGAATTCCAGCAATGGTTCTAGCGGCGCCAGCGAGTTCGGCGTGTGCGTCGGCAGCACCGCGAGCAGTTGCAGCGAGGCTGCGATCGCAATCCCGGTGCCCCAGACATGCGGATTGTAGCGCACGCCAAAGGCCTCGGCCATGTCGGCGATCTTCTTGCATTCGGACAATCCACCAGCGGCGCAGGTATCGGGCTGGATGATGTCGATGGCGCGTGATGCCAGCAGATCGCGAAAACCGAAGCGCGTGAACTCGCATTCGCCGCCGGCAACGGGAATCGAGAGCGCCGCTTTCACGGCTTTGTATCCCGCGATATCCTCGGGCGGCACCGGTTCTTCGAACCACCCGATTTCGTGCCGCTCGATCATGCGGCCGAGCTGAATTGCCGCAATGGCGTCGTAGGCGTGATTGGCATCGACCATCAGCGCGACATCGGAGCCGATGGCGTCGCGCACGGCGTGAGTCACCGCGGCGTCCTGCTCGACGCCGAAGCCGACCTTCAGCTTCACCGCCTTGAAACCTTCGGCGACGTAACCCGCCGCCTCCTCCGCGAGATACCTTATGGGATCGCCGGACTTGCGCCGGTACAGCCCGGTCGCATAGGCCTGTACCTCGTTGCGCAACGGCCCGCCCATCACCCCGGTGCACCGGCACGCCAAAATGCTTGCCTTTGATATCCCACAGCGCGATGTCGATGCCGCTCAAGCCCTCGATGACGACGCCCTTCTGGCCGTGATCGCGCAGCCGCGCGTAAATCATCTGCCAGAGATAATCGGTGCGCAGCGGATCCTGGCCGACCAGCCACGGCGCCACGGTCTGCACCACCGCCGCCGTCATTCGTGCCGGACCGTAACATTCGCCCCAGCCGATCAGGCCGCTATCGGTCTCGATCTCGACTACCATCGCGGTGCGGGTGTCGTACCAGGCGCGCGAATAGGCGAACGGCTGCGAGAGTGGGGCTTCGAGGATGTGGGTGCGGACGGACTTGATGATCATGGGGACGACTCCGCTACTTCTCTCCGTCATTCCGGGATGGTGCGTTAGCACCAGGCCCGGAATCTCGAGTTTCTCAGGTGCGCAATTGCGCACCGTAGTTCGATGCTTCGCATCGCCCCGGAATGACGGCTAGCGCCGTCAATTCACCGCGTTGTTCACCACCACCTCGATCAGCTTCGCGCCGGGGCGGCTGAAGGCCGACGACAGTACCGACTTCAACTGCGAGGGATCGGTGACGCGCGTCGCTTCCAGGCCCATCGATTTGGCGAGCGCGGTGAAATCGACCGGCGGGTCCTTGAAATCCATGCCGACGTAGTGATCGTCGCCGTGGAAGGCGAGCAGCCGCTGCTTGATGATGCGATAGCCGCCGTTGTTGACGATCACGAAAGTAAGCGGCAGGTTCTGGTTAGCCGCGGTCCACAGCGACTGGATCGAATACATCGAGGAGCCGTCGCCGGAGTAGCACACCACCGGCCGGTCGGGATTGGCGAGGCTGACGCCGACCGAAGCCGGCAGTCCCCAGCCGATGCCGCCCGAGGCCAGCGCGTGATAGCCATAACGGTCGCGGTGCGGGCGTAGCGCGATCATCTGCCGCGACGAGGTCAGGCCTTCGTCGACCAGGATGGCGTTGGCGGGCATCGCCTCGACCATCTGCAGCGCCAGCCAGTCCGGATCGATCGGCGTAGTGGTGGCGTGTTTTGAAATCTGTTCGATCAGCGGCTTGCGTTTGGCGGCCCAGTTCCTGGTGGCCAGCGCCGCCAGCCCCGCTTTGGCGCGCGTCTCCAGCGCACTGCCGCCGGCAGCCTTCAGCGCCGGAACCAGTGCGCGCAGGGTTTCCTTGACGTCGGCCTTCAGCGCGAGATCGACGCCGTAGTTCTTGGCGAGGTCGTGATCGACGAGACCGACCTGCACGATCGACATCCCGTCCGGCAACGGATCGACCTCGCTATAGACAGACATCCGCAGCGGATCGCCACCGACCGCAATGATGAGGTCGTAGGGCGTCAGCGCCTCACGCGCCAGTTTCTGGATCCGCGCCAATGCGCCCATGAAGCACGGGCTTTCGGACAGGAAATGCGCGCCGAACGGCGTCGACGACTGATAGGCCGGGCAACCCAGCGTTTCCGCGAACTCGGCCGCTTCCTTCAGCGCATCGCTCTTGACCACTTCGTCGCCGACGATGATCACCGGACGCTCGGCTTTGAGGATGCGCGCCGCGAACGCCTTCAGCGATTCATCGGAGGGGCGGACGCGGGTGTCGATGCGGGTCGAACGGCCGAGATCGATGCCGGCCTCGGCGTTGAGAATGTCGCCCGGCAGCGAGATGAAGACCGGCCCGGTCGGCGGCGTCATCGCAATCTTGGCGGCGCGGCGCACGATCCGCGGCAGGTCCTCCAGCCGCGTCACCTCGACCGCCCATTTCACCAGCGGCTCGGCCATCCGCACCAGCGGGCCGTACAGCACCGGCTCGGTCAGGCCGTGGCCCTGCTCCTGCTGTCCCGCTGTCAAAATCATCGGCGTGCCGGTGAAGCTGGCGTTGAACAGCGAGCCCATCGCATTGCCCAAACCAGGTGCTACGTGAACGTTGCAGGCGACCAGTTTGCCGGAGGCGCGGCTAAAACCGTCGGCCATGGCGACGACGAGGCTTTCCTGCATCGCCATCACATAGGTGAGGTCCGGATGGTCCTTCAGCGCGTGCATGATCGGCAATTCGGTGGTGCCGGGATTGCCGAACAGATGGGTGATGCCCTCGTCCTTCAGCAATGCGAGGAATGCAGAGCGCCCGGTAATTTTATTCTTCATGTTCCCTCCAGCCCGCGGATGCGTTGACCCGCGGGGCGAGGCGCACATGACCAAACTTGGCGGGCGCGCGCAATGGAGCACGGTCATGGCTGGTCTGCATGGGTGGCACCAGCGCCGCTAGAACATCCCTTCGCGTTCAACCGCCTTTTTCTTTTTCGAGCGCTGCCAGACCACGCCGGGAAAACCTTTCAGCGGCACCAGTGGCTCGCCGGTATAGGCCCATTCCTGCAACTGTTCGATCGCGATGTGATACAGCGGCTGGCGGCCGGTGCGGCCGGAGAACAGCGCGCGGGGAATGTTGACCATGTGCGGCGAACGGGCGCGTTCATAGGCGATCGGCGTGCCGCAATGCGCACAGAAGCGTCGCACAGTCTTGGTCGCCTTGTCCTCGTAACGTGTGACACTCTTCTCGCCCTTGGTGATGCGAAAGCGCTTGCGCCAGCTTCCGACATAGGTGGCGTAGGCCGCGCCATGGGCGCGGCGGCTCGGGGCGGAATGATCGTGCCAGGCCCAGCGCGCGGGAACGTCGATTTCGAAGGCGACCTTGCCGCACAGGCATTGCCCTGCGGCGGGCTTGCCGGGGGATATGGCTTTGGTTTTTTTCTTTGGTGGTTCGTCGTCTTCTGGCAACATGTTTTGGATCTCGCGTTACCAGACCCCGTCATTCCGGGGCGCGCATAGCGCGAACCCGGAATCTCGAGATTCCAGGTTCGATGCTTCGCATCGCCCCGGAATGACGGGCTCAATCGTCGCTTCCGTCTTCGCTCTTCGAGCTTCGGCGGGACAAGTCGCTTATCGCAATTAACGGTTGGGCTTACGCCTTCTCCAACTCGTCATGCTCGGGATAATCCGTATACCCCGCCTCCTCGCCACCATAGAACGTCGCGCGGTTATACGGCGTCAGCGGAAAACCACGCTGCAGACGCCGCGGCAGGTCGGGGTTGGAGATGTAGATGCGGCCGAACGCGATCATATCGGCATGGCCGTCGCGGATCGCGGCGTCGGCGGTCTCGCCGGTGAAGCCGCCGGCGGTGATCAGCACACCTTTCCAGATCGGGCGGAACAGCAGCATCGCCGACGGCACGTTCTGCCAGTTGACCTCGGCGCGGCCGCTGCCGGAGGAACGCGGCTCAATGAAATGCAAATAGGCCAGCCCCAACGGATTAAGCTGCTGCACCACATACGTGTAGAGCGGCATCGGGTCGGGCTCGCCGGAACCATTGGCGACGCCATAAGGTGACAGCCGCACACCAACGCGGTCCGCGCCCCAGACTTCGACCACGGCTTTCGTTACTTCCATCAAAAACCGCGCGCGGTTCTCGATGCAGCCGCCATACTGGTCGGTGCGCAGGTTGGTGTGCGACTGCAGGAATTGCTCGATCAGATAGCCATTGGCGCCGTGGATTTCGACGCCGTCGAAGCCGGCTTTCAGCGCGTTCTTCGCCGCCTGCCGGTAGGCGTCGATCACGCCTGGGATTTCCGAAGTCTCCAGCGCCCGCGGCGTTTCGTAAGGCACTGCCTTGCCGTCGGCCGTTCCGGTCTTCAGGTCCGCGATCGCGACCGCCGAGGGCGCGACCGGCAGCACGCCGCCGGGCTGGAACGAGGAATGCGAGACCCGGCCGACATGCCAGAGCTGCAGGAAGATGACGCCGCCTTTAGCGTGGACGGCATCGACTACTTCGCGCCAGCCTGCGACCTGCGCCTCGGTATAGATGCCGGGTACGCCGGGGCTGCCGAAGCCGGTGGCCATCACCGGCGAAGCCTCGGCGATCAAAAGCCCGCCCGACGTGGCGCGCTGGGTGTAATATTCCGTGTTCAACGGCCGCGGCGCCAGCGACGGTTTTGCCGCGCGCATCCGCGTCAGCGGCGCCAGCGCGAGACGGTGCTTGAGCTGGTAGGGACCAACCTTGAGCGGCGAAAACAACGATGGAAAATTCATGACTGCCCCAAAACTCCCGTGATTTTACGGATATGTAACCGCTTCACCTTGTTCGTAAAAGACGTATGAGTTCAAGTACGCGTTTTCGTCCCGCGAAACGGGACCCCTTCGGTTGAAAACGCGACTGGCGGCAATCCGACATCCACGGCAAGTGAGCACGTCATCCATGCAAAAACCGAGCGCCCGATCGCTTCCCTCGCTCAGCGTCCGCATCGACCTCGATAGCGAGGGCCGGATCGGGCCGGGCAAGATCGCGTTGCTGGAGAATATCCGCGAGCACGGCTCGATTTCGGCCGCCGGCCGCGCCATGGAGATGTCCTACAAGCGGGCGTGGGACCTGGTCGACGAAATCAACCGGATTTGCCGGCAGGCGGCGGTCGAGCGGCAGACCGGCGGCAAGAACGGCGGCGGCGCGGTGCTGACGGCGTTCGGCACCTCGCTGGTCGCGCGTTATCGCAAGATCGAACGCGACGCCGCCCGCGCCGTGCGCAAGGAGCTGCAGGCGTTGCGCAGCGAGATCGGCGGCGCGAAGAAAAGCGTGAGGCGGTAAGAGCGGATTCGCACCGCTCGGCTCCCTCGCCCCGCACTTGCGGGGGCCAGACGAGCAAAGCTCGCTCTTGGAGGGTTGGGCTCAGGAGCTCTCTCCGCGAACACTGCGTCAATTATAGACCCGTCCGCGCATGCTAAGCTCGGCCTGCTGTCCGCGGACCATACCCGCTATTTGTCAGGAGCAAGACCGATGCCGCATCCCGCCATGTCGCCCCATCATGTTGCCGTGATCACCGGAGGCGCATCGGGGATCGGGCTCGCCGCCGCCATGCGCTTTGCCGCTTTGGGCATGCGGGTCTGCATCGCCGATATCGGCGCCGAGCGGCTCAGCGAGGCCGCCGCCAAACTGGCAGCCGTTGCCAAAAATGGTGCGGCCGATGTCATGACCGCCACGGTGGATGTGAGCCAGTTCGAGGACGTCGCAGGGCTGGAAACCGCCGTGCGGAAAAAATTCGGCGGTACCGACATTCTCATGAACAATGCCGGCATCGGCCCCGACAGCACCAGCTTTGGCCCGCTGGAGCACTGGCAGCGCATTCTCAACGTCAATCTCTGGGGCGTGATTCACGGTACGCAAGCATTCGCGCCTGAAATGATCGAGCGCGGCCGCGCCGGGCTGATCATCAACACCGGCTCCAAGCAGGGCATCACCACGCCACCGGGCAATCCCGCCTACAACGTCTCCAAGGCCGGCGTGAAGGCGATGACCGAAGCGCTGCAGCATGAGTTGCGCAATACGCCGGGCTGCCGCATCAACGCGCATCTGATGATCCCCGGCCATGTCTTTACCGGATTGACCGCGCGCGGCCGCAGCGAGAAACCACCGGGTGCCTGGACGCCGGAACAGACCATCGACTTCATGATCGAACGCATCGACGCCGGCGATTTCTATATTCTCTGCCCCGACAACGACGTGCCGCGGCAACTCGACGAGCGACGCATGGCGTGGGCCGCCGGCGACATCATCGAAAACCGCCCCGCGCTGTCGCGGTGGCATCCGGATTATGCGGAGGCTTTTGCGAAGTTTGTGAAGGGGGAGTAGGCCGACAATCAACCCAGAGCCGCGCTTTATTTTTTTGGTTGCCCGGTTATCCTGCGGTCAGCCGGGCGTCGGTGCGGCAACCCGTCGCGTGACTCGTGGTACCAATCCTCATCGCAACATCGGAGGCTTTCCATGAAACTCCCGACCCTGGCTTTTGCCGTTCTGCTTTCAGGCAGCGCCCTGGCACAATCGCCCTACGCGGGGATGCAAGACCGCCCGGTCAAGGCGCTGTCCGAGCAACAGGTGGCGGACCTCAAAGCCGGCCGCGGCATGGGGCTGGCACTCCCTGCTGAATTGAACGGCTATCCCGGTCCAAGCCACCTGCTGGAACTTGCCGACAGACTGAACCTGTCGTCTTCAACGTGACTCGATCAAGCAATTGTTCGACGCCATGAAGGCAGAAGCCATGCCGGTTGGAGCGCGATTGATCGAGCAGGAGACGAAGCTCGATCAGCAATTCGCAAACCGGACCGTTACATCAGACGGATTGAAAATCGCGACCAGCGAAATTGGCGCCACGCAAGCCGAACTGCGGAATACGCATCTGAAATACCACCTGCAGACGGCGCAAATCCTTTCGGATCAGCAGATGCATCAATACGCCATGCTGCGTGGTTACGCTGGTGATGGTGGCGGCGCCCAGCATCGCCATCGGCACATGCAATAGACCGGAGCATCTCGATTCGGCACGGCGCAGGGTGGGCAAAGCCGACGGGTCACGCGAACGCGCGCTCCGCGTGCCCACCATTCAGAACCACGATCTGGGATAGATGGTGGGCACGGCGCTCTGCGCCTTTGCCCACCACTACGAAGTGGCGAGTTGAACTCACAGCGTCTCTTGCTTGTGGCCGCACTGCTTGCAGGCGAACTTGACGCGGGTGGCGCCTTTTTCCGCCTGGACGCGGTTCGGCGCGCCGCATTTGCCGCAGGTGGTCTCGATCCGGGTGTTGCCCTGTTTGACGACCAGGGCCTTCTTTTCCATCGTTTCGCGGATCAGGCGCTCGGCCTCCTCGCGCATCGCTTGCTTATCCATCCGCCGCACCCGTCATGAACAATGGCTGGCGCTGTCTATAGCACGCCCTCGCCGGTTTGCGAGCCGGGCGAGAGGCGTGTTTTAGGCCAAACCGGCCGGAACGATCAGGCCCGTCAGACCGTCAGCACGGTCGATCCCGTGGTCTTGCGCGCGGCGAGATCGGCGTGGGCTTTGGCGGCGTCCTTCAGCGGATAGGTCTGGTTGACCTCGATCTTGACCGCGCCTGATTTCACGACCTCGAACAATTCGTTGGCCATGGCGACGAGGTTGGCGCGCCCGGCAGCGTAGGTGTTGAGCGTCGGGCGGGTGACGAACAGCGACCCCTTCGCCGCCAGCAGGCCGAGGTTGAGCGGATCGACGGGGCCCGAAGATGCGCCGAACAGCGCGGCAATGCCGAGTGGCGCCAGGCAGTCGAGCGATTTCAGAAAGGTGTCCTTGCCGACGGAGTCGTAAACGACAGGCACTTTCTTGCCGCCGGTGATTTCATCGACGCGCTTCACAAAGTCCTCGCGGGTGTAAACAATGGTGTGGGCGCAGCCATGGGCCTGCGCGAGTTTTGCTTTTTCATCGCTGCCGACGGTACCGATCACGGTGGCGCCGAGATGCTTGGCCCACTGGCCGAGGATCAGGCCGACGCCGCCGGCCGCGGCGTGCAGCAAGATGGTATCGCCGGCTTTGACCCGATAGGTCTGGCGGATCAGGTATTGCGTGGTCAGGCCTTTCAGCATCATCGCCGCTGCGGTCTTGTCATCGATCCCTTCGGGCAGCTTGAGCAGCCGGTCGGCCGGGATCAGCCGCGCTTCGGAATAGGCGCCGATCGGCGCCGAGCCATAGCAAACGCGGTCGCCAGCTTTCAAATCCGTGACGCCGGCGCCGACTTCCTCGACCACGCCGGCCGCCTCACCGCCGAGGCCGCTCGGCAGTTGCCCGGGGTAAAGTCCCGAGCGCTGGTAGATGTCGACGAAGTTCAGCCCGACCGCGGTGTGGCGAATCCGCGCTTCGCCCGGACCGGGCTTGCCGACCGCGACTTCCTCCCAGACCAGAACTTCGGGACCGCCGGTTTTGTGAAAGCGAATGGCGTGCGTCATGGAAAGGCTCCTTGGGATACGATGATGATGGGAACGGTGTAGCCGAGGCGGAGGGCGCCGTGTCTCACGTCTCGATGATGACGTAGCTGTCCTCGACATGGACCGGAAAGGTTTCGGCCACGTAGGGGCCCTTCTGCAGTTCCTCGCCGCTTTCGACCGCGACCGGATAGGAGCGGATCTTGACGCGCTTGGGGTCGAACCAGGATTGCCCGTTGCGCATGTCGAATTCCCAGCCGTGCCACGCGCAG
>JBBRSX010000033.1:0-47226 GCA_038244925.1 Hyphomicrobiales bacterium
ACCTCGATGCCGAGCGAGCCGAGCAACTCCGGCGAGCCGACGCCGGACAGTTGCAGCACCTGCGGCGAATTATAAGTGCCGCCGGACAGGATGACTTCCTTGGCTGCGCGCACCTCGACCGGCGTACCGCCCTTGCCGCCCTTCATGTAGCGTACGCCGACGGCGCGCTTGCCTTCGAAGATGATGTTGGTGGCATGCGCGTGGGTGCGCACATCGACGTTGCCGCGCTTCACCGCCGGATGCAGGAACGCCTTCGCGGCGCTCATGCGCAGGCCGTTCTCGATCGTGCGCTGGCAGTACGACACGCCTTCCTGGATCGCGCCGTTGTAGTCGGGGTTCCTGGGAATCCCGAGGCTCATGGCGCCCTCCATGAAGGCCTCGCACAGCGGATCCTGCCAATCCATCGTGGTGACGGTCAGATTGCCGTCGCGTCCGCGAAACGTTTCGTCGCCCTCGCCGACCCGCCGCTCCAGCCGCTTGAAATAGGGCAGGATATCCGGATAGCCCCAGCCGCGATTGCCGAGCTGTGCCCAGGTGTCGAAATCCTGGCGCTGGCCGCGGTTGTAGATGTGACCGTTGATCGAGGACGATCCGCCCAGCGTCTTGCCGCGCGGCGCGTAGATGCTGCGGCCACCGGTCCACGGGCCCGGCTCCTGCTGATAGGCCCAGTTGACGCTCTTCATGTGGAACGTCTTGATGAAGCCGGCCGGCAAATGAATGTAAGGATGCCAGTCCTTGCCGCCTGCTTCGAGCACGCAGACGCGCGCCGAGGAATCCTCGCCGAGCCGGTTGGCGAGCACGCTGCCCGCGGAGCCGGCGCCGATGATCACGTAATCGAACGTTTCCATTTTTTCTTTTCTGGCGCGGCTGACTTACCGCGACTTTTCGTTGAGTTGATAATTGAGATGCGCCTTCACCGTCGGCCATTCGCTGGCGATGATGCTGTAAACCACGGTATCGCGCAACGTGCCGTTCGGCGCGATCTGGTGGTTGCGCAAAACACCGTCCCGCTTGGCGCCGAGGCGCTCGATGCCGCGCTGGCTCTGGTGATTGAAGAAATGCGTGCGGAACTCGACCGCGATGCAATCGATCTTCTCGAACGCGTGCGTCAGCAGCAGCAATTTGCACTGCGTGTTGACCGCGCTGCGCTGCACGCGCTTGGCATACCAGGTCGAGCCGATCTCGACGCGGCGGTTGGCCGCATCGACGTTCATGTAGGTGGTCATACCCGCGATCTTGCCGTCGGCGTCGTAGACGGTGAACGGCAGCATCGCACCGGCCGCCAGCAGACCGAGCCGGCGATCGATCTCCTTGCGCATACCTTCGGGCGTGGGCACCGCCGTGTACCAGAGCTTCCACAGCTCGCCGTCGCTGACGGCTTGCGTGAGCCCGTCGCATTGATCCGGCGATAGCGGTTCGAGCCGAGCGTGTTCGCCGCGAAGGGTGACTGGTTCAAGGAAGGGCATTCGGTACTCCAGTTATCGTCATTGCGAGGAACGTAACGAGTGACTCCGTCATTCCGGGGCGATGCGAAGCATCGAACCCGGAATCTCGAGATTCCGGGTCTGGTGCTAACGCACCATCCCGGAATGACGATTTCGAGAGTTTCGCGCAACTCGCACTCTAGATCACTTGTTCAAAAAATTCAGCGCCAGCCCGGGCCGCGCCCAGTCCATCGCCACCAGTTCACCTTTGCCCGACAGCGTGATGTAGGCGGTCTTCAGGTCGGGTCCGCCGAAGGCGATGTTGGTGGTCATGCGATCGCCGGTCTCGACCTGCTCGACGAGTTTTCCGTCGGGCGCGATCACCGAGATGCAGCCGGAGATCAGGGTTGCGACGCAGACATTGCCGGAGGCTTCCACCGCCAGCGAGTCGAACATCTGGTAGCCGCCGAGACCCGCGATCGGCTTGCCGCGTTCGCCGCGATAGATGGGATCGCGCGGCTTGACCTCGCCCGGCGCAGACAGATCGAACGCCCACAGCCGCGCCGTCGGCGTCTCCGCGACATAGACCGTGTTCTCGTCCGGCGAAATACCGATGCCGTTGGCTGGCATCATGCCGAACGCGCCTTCGACGACCTCTTTCATGCCGGGCTTGAGGTAGTAGAACGCGCCGACATCCATGTCGCGAGCGCGGCGCTTGCCCAAATCCGTGAACCAGAGCCCGCCATGCTTGTCGAACACCAGGTCGTTCGGCCCCTTCAGCTTGTGATCGCCGACCTTGTCGATCACGGTCTCGACCTTGCCGGTGGAGAGATCGACGCGCTGGATCGAGCCGCCGATATATTCGGCCGCCGAGGGCGGACCCGGCATGAAGGTATTGCGCGTCGGAATCCAGCTGAAGCCGCCATTGTTGCAGATGTACATCTTGCCGTCGGGACCGAGCGCGGCGCCATTGGGACCGCCGGGAATTTCCGCGATCACTTCCTTGCGCCCGTCCGGCTGGACCCGCGTCAGGCGGCGCCCACGAATTTCGACCAGCACTACCGAACCGTCGGGCATGACGACGGGGCCTTCCGGAAACTCCAGATCGGTGGCGATGACGCGCATATTGGCCATGAAATCCTCCCGGCTTGCTTTGGCTGCAGGCGGATTTTGGATCGACCCCGCACGCGCAACAATTTTGCTGCGCCAGTTATGGCAAAGTCACATGGGGTTGCCAACCCGACCGACTGCGCAACAGGTATTACCGGACCGGCTAAAGCTTGGTCTGCAAGCACAGTCCAGACTTGTAGCCCGATAGCCTTGCGATCTCGCGGCGCGATGCTCCCGGAGTTTTGCATTTCTTTGTCCCTCCAGAAATCAGAGGGCGCAGGAAAGCCGGGCGCGCGTCTGTTCTGACGCGACAAGCACATCGGGTGGTGGAAGATGGCGACACGCGCCAGCATCGGGCAATTCCCGCGCAGGCCGGAGACGGCACTACCGACTCAGGCCGTTACCGGGCTCGTTGGTTAGCAAACTGTTAATGCGAATCATATTGCCTCGGAGCTGCAGGAAATGAGCCGTAGCGAGGACGCATGGCGGATTGTTTGGCTTGGTGGTTGCGGCGTAACCTCAGGACAACATTCGTCGTCACGCTCGGAGCAATCTGCGCGACGGCGACGCCATCGCGCGCCGTCGAGTTCTGGTCCGGCGCCGCCTCGACCGACTGGTTCGACGCCGCCAACTGGTTGGCGGCCGTTCCAACCAATTCAACCAGCACGAGGATCGACACGGTCACGCCCAATGCGACGGTGATCGGGGCGGCCGGCGCGCTGTCGACCGGTCTCAGGGTTGGCGTTTCCGGCACTGGTACGTTGACGATCCAGAACGGCGGCACGGTGAACAATACCCTGGGCATTATCGGCGACCAAGCCGGTTCGACCGGGACCGCGACGGTGAATGGCGCCGGCTCAAGGTGGACCAACAGCTCCGATTTCTATGTCGGCTCTGGCGGCAGCGGCACGCTGACCATCCAGAACGGCGGCGCGGTGAGCAATGTCCACGGCTTTGTCGGCAATTTTTCCGGCGCGACCGGCGTCGCAACGGTGGATGGCGCCGGCTCGACCTGGACCAATAGCGGCGATCTCCAGGTCGGCATTTACAGCAACGGCACGCTGATCATCCGCAACGGCGGCACGGTGAGCAATGGCTTCGGCTATATCGCCCAGTATGCCGGCGCGACCGGCGCCGTGACGGTGGATGGCGCCGGCTCGACCTGGATCAATAGGCGCGATCTCAGTGTCGGCGGCGCTTACGGCGCCGGCATCGGCACGTTGACGATCCGCAATGGCGGCGTGGTGAGTACTGGCGGCGGCGGCTATGTCGCCACTGATATCGGCTCGACCGGCACCGTAACCGTGGATGGCGCCGGTTCGACCTGGACCAATAGCGGCTCTCTCACGGTCGGCAATCTCGGCAGCGGCACGCTGACCATCCGCAACGGTGGCGTCGTCTCGGCCTCGGGCATGTCGATTGCCGACCAGGCCGGCTCGACCGGTGCGCTGAATATCGGCGCCGCCACCGGTCAGGCGGCCGCAGCACCAGGCACGCTCAACACGGCCTCGGTCGATTTCGGCGATGGCACCGGCCAGATCGTGTTCAACCACACCGCCACGAATTACATCTTCAGCCCGATCATCACCAGCTTCGGCGCCGGCACGGGAACGGTGCGTGTCGAGGCCGGCACCACCATCCTGACAGCGGCCAGCACCTATACCGGGCCAACCGTGATCGATGGCGGCAGGCTGTCGGTCAACGGCTCCATCGCCGGTTCGTCGGTGACGGTGAATGCCGGCGGCGCGCTCGGCGGCAACGGCACCGTTGGCAACACCATCGTCAACGGCGGCACGCTGGCGCCCGGCAATTCGACCGGTGCGCTGACGGTGAACGGCAATCTGTCGTTCACCGCAGCCTCATCCTACATGGTGATGATCTCGCCGGCGAATGCCGACCGCACAAACGTGACGGGAACGGCGACGCTGGGTGCCGCAACCGTGAAGGCGAACTTCGCTACGGGAACCAACGTCGCCAGGCAATACGCCATCCTCAACGCAACCGGCGGTCTCGGCGGCAGTACGTTCGGGTCCATCACCACCAATTTGCCGTCAGGTTTCACGTCGAGCCTGAGCTACGATGCCAACCACGCCTACCTCAACATCGCGTGGCTTTTCGTCGTCCCGTCCAACACCAGCCTCGACGGCAACCAGACCAGCGTCGCGAACACCCTGGTCGGCGCATTTAACCGCAATGGAAGTATTCCGCTGGCCTTTGGCGGGCTGAGCCCGGCGGGGCTGACGCAAGCGGCCGGCCTGGTCGCCACCGCGGTGCAGCCGACCGTGGTGCAGGCGATGACGCCGTTCATGACCACGCTCACCGATCTCTCCGCCGCCGGCCGCGGCTTTGACGCGCCGGGCGCGATCGGATTCGCCAACGACGGCGACGCCGTGAACGACGATGCCGCCGGCCGCAAGAACGCCGGCCCGGCGCGTGATGCATTCGACATGATCGCGAAAGCCGCGCTGCGCGGGCCGATATTTGAGTCGCGCGGGAGGGTGTGGGCGCAGGGCTTCGGCGGCGGCCAGACCACCGACGGCAATACCGCGATCGGGTCCAGCACCGCCTCCAGCCGCATCTATGGCATGGCGGCCGGCGTCGACTACTGGCTGTCGCAGGCAACGGCCATCGGCTTCGCGCTGGCGGGCGGCGGCACCAATTTCCGCGTGGCCGCCGGCGGCAGCGGGCGATCCGACCTGTTCCAGGCCGGATCATTTATCCGACATACGGCCGGGTCGGCCTATGTCAGCGCGGCAGCGGCCTATGGCTGGCATGACGTCACGACGGATCGCACCGTCACGGTTGCGGGCATCGACCAGTTGCGCGGGAGCTTCACCGCCAACGCCTTCTCAGGCCGGATCGAAGGCGGCGATCGCTTCATGACGCCATGGTTCGGTGGCCTCGGCCTGACCCCCTACGCCGCCGCGCAGGTGACGACCACGCATCTTCCCGGCTATGCCGAAACCGCCGTCTCCGGCGTCAACACCTTTGCATTGTCCTATCAGGCGAAGAACGTGACCGCGCCGCGAACCGAGCTCGGATTGCGCGGCGACAAAAGCTTCGCGATGGCCGATGCACTGCTGACGCTGCGCGGCCGCGCCGCCTGGGCGCATGATTTCAACCCCACTACTGCGGCCTCGGCGACGTTCCAGGCGCTGCCCGGCGCGAGCTTTGTGGTGAACGGCGCCGCAGCAGCGCATGATGCGGCGCTGACGACTGCCTCCGCCGAAATGAAATGGTCGAACGGCATCTCGTTTGCCGCGACGTTCGAAGGCGAGTTCTCCCCGGTCACCCGATCCTACGCCGGCAAGGGCGTCGCCGGCTACGCGTGGTGAGCGGGTTTTTCCGGCATTGAACAGAGGGCGTCGTTACAGAGAACATTGTTACGGTCTCTGGGCATCCGATCGAATGACGGCGACGATGCCTTTGATGGACACCTCGTTGGCCGCGCTTCAAGCGCACGGCTGCTGAGATGTTCAACCGCGCAGCGAGAGGTGATGCGCTTCATATCGCGATCCACGGATGAATGACGGCAGCGACGATTCCAGCGCTAAGGGCGGGTTAGCGATAGCGTAGCCCGCCGCCTTGTCGGCCGTAAGCAACTGATTACACTACCGCTAATCCAACCGCCGCCCGCGCCTTGCATTTTCAGCCTCGATAGGTTTTAAGCCCGATGAGCTTATGAGCACGGGAGCGCGCGGCGCGGTCACGAATCGCGTGAGGCGCTCGGCGTGGCGCGGATGCTTTCTCCAAAGGAACCTAATCATGGCGAAGATGACCAAGACCCAATTGATCGATGCAATCGCAGAGGCGACACAGGTCTCCAAGGGAGACGTAAAGTCCGTCGTGGAGCAGATGGCTGTTGTCGGCTACAAGGAATTGAATGAAGGTGGCGAGTTCGTTATTCCCGGCTTCGTCAAGATGTCCGTCGTGAACAAGCCTGCTACCGAGGCCCGCAGCGGGATCAATCCGTTTACGAAAGAGCCGATGGAATTCGCGGCCAAGCCGGCCTCCAAGTCGGTCAAGGCATCGCCGCTGAAGGTCGTAAAAGACTCTGTGTGAGAACCTGTCGGGCGGGTTAGCGACAGCGTAACCCGCCGCAGCTTCTCTATGGTGAGCGGCGGATTACGCTATCGCTAATCCGCCCTGCACATATTTCATCCGTACGCGTTTCGCCGGTTCACTCGTACAGATACCCGACCGGCTGGCCTTCGGTCCGCAGCGGGCGAACGTCCTTTTGCGTGATGATCTTCGCGGCCAGGCCGTCAATCTCGTCACGCTGCGTCGGCGTCCAGCTGCGAAGACTCTCCAGGCCTTTCAGCAACCCTAGCCGAAGGACTTGCGTATTTTCGCCCAGGCCTGTGAGCTCAAGCGAGTTCTTGCCGGCGGTAACAAAGTCCCCGGTCGCAAGTTCGATCGTCTTGCCTGCACTGTCTTTGAACTCGGCTGTGCCGCGAATCACGCGATAGATGACAACCTCGCCTTTTGCGATGGAGGCGGCGTCGGCTGTCGCCGAAGTGCTTTTCGGCAGCAGTGACTGACCGCGCGGATCGGTCGCAATGATGTGGCCGGTGACAAGACGGCCGCTCGGAATCTCAATTCCGATATCGCGCACATAAACCGGCATCGCCGACTTGATGGCGCTATCCGTCAGCGGCTTGAACAGCGCATCCAGCGCCAGCGGGTCCTGCAGCCAGAAGCCGGCATCGGCCGGGCGATCATGCAGGGAGTGGCTCCATGCCACACGCGGCGTTTCGGCTTCGTTGATCTGATCCGGGCCGACAATGGTCGGGTTCGGAAAAGTCGTCGGATCGGTGACGAAGGCTTCGAGGAATTTTCCAGAGTAGCCCATCGAAATCGCATCCGGCACCACCGTCTGCGGCGTCTTGAGGTTCTCCTCGGTGGCCAGGCCGGACCAGGTGTAAAACAGCTGGCGGTGTACGATCGCGCTTTGCAGCATCACCGCGCCGGGGCCGACATGATAGAAGCGCCCGTCGTAATCGAAGGTGAACACGCCCGACGTGACCAGCACGAGCTGAAAGCCGCCCGGTGGAAGGTGAAGATGAAAATCGGTGGGGCCGGTATCGGGCAGGTAAATCGGCAGGTTTGTCGAAACCTCATGCAGCAGCAAGGTTTCGTTGTTGGCGTGGAAACCTTCGTTGGCGCGGTTGTAGAGCGCCTGCGGGCGATAGGTCGCCTCGTATGTCGCATCGCGATTGCGATCGATGGCGACGAAATCCTGCGTGTTCAGGCGAAGAGGATTGCCGTTCGGGCGAGTGAGGCCGGACCATCTGGGATCGACCGTAGCATGCACATTCATGGCAGCCTCCAGGCTTGAGTATTTCAGCGGGATCTGAAGCCTGCTCAATTTGCTGCTCTGTTTTGGCAGGCGCTCGGAATCGCTGGTCGATCCTGACGGTACGACTAATGCTGCAATGCGAATTCTGGGCCAGTTGGGGCACCGCGCATCACATCGACTCGCGAGGGACGGGCCGATTGAAAAAGTTGAGGACGCACAGGATGTTAGATAGCCCGACGCCTGACGCTGCTTCGAACCTCATCGCAAGCTCCGTCATGCCAACGAGTGTTACCTTGCGTAAATTGTCAGCAAGCGTTGCCAGAAAAGGCGCAGCAGAAAGCGTGAGGCTGATCTGCCGCCACGCCTTTCTTCGGTTGATGCCGCCCTACTCCCGCACCGGAATCCAGATCTCCAGCCCGCCATTGCCAGTCGCCGGATCGAACGTCACGTCGTAGCGTTCGAAGCTCGGCGCGTCGGCGGCCTTGAAGCCGGAGATCGGCAGCCAGTGATTCCAGATCGTGTTGACGGTGCGGCGGATGATCGAGATGTGTTCGGCGTGGGTGAAGACAGCGTATTTCTGTTCGGGAATCCGCACCCGGGAAAATTCGCGCGGCAGGTCGGAAAAGTCCGCGACCTCGACGCCGGCGATGTAGTCGAAATTGCCGGCATCGTCGCCGTTGCAGCAGACGCCATAGGCGACGTTGCCGACCCGCGACGGGAGTGGCGCGACGGAATGATGAAACTGCTGCCACTGGTTCGGAATGCCGGCGCCGCCGTTCTCGTGCGTACAACGCTCACCGATGCCGGCGACCAGCAACGGCTTGGAGATTTCAAAGCGAGGCGCCTTGAGATGTTCGAGTGCGGTTGAATCCATGACGATGGGCTCCTGAAGCCTGAGACGATCGAGGCACGCGGCCGCGCGGACCGCTTCGGGCGTGACGCCGAAGTGGTCGCGGAACGCGCGGGTGAAGGCTTCGTGAGAACCGTAGTCCGCATCCAGCGCCAGACTAAGGATGTCGGGCGCGCCGGCGACAAGCGCGCGCGCCGCCTTGCTGAGGCGGCGGGCACGCACATAGCGCATCACCGACAACCCGGTCGCGGCGCCAAACGCCCGCACCAGGTGAAAGCGCGAGACGCCGGCGACGCTGGCGATCTCGTCGAGCGTCAGCGGCGCGGCGAGATGGCTTTCGATGTACCAGAGCGCCTTCTGGGCGGGATTCATGGACCTCTTCTTTTGCGAAGACTTGAGCTTTCGTTCGAAGCGCCACCATCATGAACGATCGGTGCGCGCTGCGTTTGACCGTGCTTGCTGCCGCGCGCGGGAACCGGTTGTTCCGCCATACGGAAATTATCGACGAATGCCTCGCTGGTAACATATTCCCAAGCGTGCATACTCGGCGTTGCATTGATCCGACGGCTCACAAGCTGCCCTAAAAATAAGAGACTGCATGAGCCTCGGCCAGCACGTCAGGGAGGACGATGAATGGACTACCGTGTCTCGAAGCATGTCAAATCCTTTGCCACATCCGCAGCACTAGCCGGACTACTCGCCGTCGCGGTCGCCGGCAGCGCTAATGCCCAGAAGAAATACGATCCGGGCGCGACCGATACCGAGATCAAGATCGGCAACATCATGCCCTATTCGGGCCCGGCGTCGGCTTACGCCACCATCGGGAAGACCGAAGCGGCCTATTTCAACAAGATCAATTCGGAAGGCGGCATCAACGGCCGCAAGATCAACTTCGTTTCCTATGACGACGGCTACTCACCGCCGAAGACGGTGGAACAGGCGCGCAAGCTGGTCGAGGCCGACGAGGTGCTGCTGGTGTTCAATCCGCTGGGCACACCCGGCAACACCGCGATCCAGAAATACATGAATTCCAAGAAGGTGCCGCAGATCTTCGTCTCCAGCGGTGCGGCGAAGTGGAACGATCCGAAGAACTTTCCGTGGACGATCGGCTGGCAGCCGAGCTACCAGGTCGAAGCCCGCATCTATGCGAAGTACATTCTGCAGAATTACCCCGGCAAGACCATCGGGGTGCTCTACCAGAACGACGACTTCGGCAAGGACTACATCATCGGCCTGCGCGACGGCCTCGGTGACCAGGCCGGCAAGCTGATCGTGGTCGAAAGCTCCTACGAGACCTCTTCGCCGACGGTGGACTCGCAGGTGGTGCAGATCAAGGGCGCCAATCCCGACATCTTCATCAACATCTCGACGCCGAAATTCGCGGCGCAGGCGATCAAGAAGATCGGCGAACTGGCCTGGCACCCGGTCCAGTTCCTGACCAACGTGTCCGCGTCCGTCGGCGGCGTGATGAAGCCGGCCGGATACGAAAACGACCAGGGCATCTTCAGCGCCGCCTATCTGAAGGACCCCAAGGACGCGCAATGGAAAAACGATCCCGCGATGAACGAGTGGCGGGCTTTCATGACCAAGTGGTATCCCGAAGGCGACCAGGAAGACGCCGCGACCACGTTCGGTTACGGCGTAGCCCAAGGCATCGTCCAGGTGCTCAAGCAATGCGGCGACGACCTTACCCGTGAGAACGTCATGAAGCAGGCGGCCAATCTGAACTTCGAGCTCGGCGTCTACCTGCCCGGCACCAAGATCAAGACCAGCCCAACCGACTTCGCGCCGCTCGAGCAGCTTCAGATGATGAAGTTCAAGGGCGAGAGCTGGGAGCTGTTCGGGCCGCTGATGAGCGGTGAGAAGAGCTCGTAAGGCCGAACTCTCTCCACGTCATTCCAGGGCGATGCGAAAGCATCGAACTACGATGCGCAATTGCGCATCTGAGAATCTCGATTCCGGGTTCGCGCTAACGCGCGCCCCGGAATGACGGCCGGCGTTACTTCGCCGCCGGCGCGGCATCCTTTGCCGCGGCCGGCGCCGCGGGCTTCTTCGCATCTTCCGCGGCCTTGGTCTGTGCCGCCTGCAGGTCGCCGACGAATTTCTGCAGAGCTACCACCGTGCCCTTCAGCGCCTCGACCTGCCGGTTGGCGGCATCGATCTTTTGCTGATGGTCCAGCGTCAGCTTTGTAATCGTCTTCTGCAGGAAATCGACATTGCTCTGCAGGCAGCTGGTGCGCCGCTCCATGGTCTTTTCGACGGTGCAGATTTCGATGCCGGGCACGTCCTGCGCCTGAAGCGTCGCAGGTCCGGCGGCCAACAACAGCGCGGCAGCTGCAAAAGCAGTCGTAACAATCCGGGCGATCATCAAATCCTCGTTCAAACGATGTGAAGTCTCTTGTTTCGTTTTCTTCCCGCGAACCGGCATCCACCCGCAGATCAAGTCCGGACGCATGCTTTGCTCGAAAACGCCATGGCACCATCACAGCAAATTGCGTGAAGCCGGCTGCGGACCCCAGAGATACCACACTGATACCTCATTCAGGCGCTGTGCTTTGGTTTGTTACGGGGAACAGATTTAGCCGCGGAGTTCAAACCTTCGCAAAACCCTTCGGGTTTGCGTGGGGTTTACAAAGCCCGGCAGCGGAGATTGACTAGATGGCAACGCGTGAAAAGCGGCTGGCGCAGTTCGACGGCAGCGGGGAGCCGCCGCCGAACCAGCCGGTGGAGGTGCTTTGCGAGGATCACAGCGGCACCTATCAGTTGCCATTCCCCTGCCGCCGGATCGACGGCCAATGGCGCAACGACAAGACCGGCGGTGCCGTCGAGGCTACGGTGGTCGGCTGGCGCCTGCCCCGCGCAGGAATACGGTCTGGTTCATAGGCTGGCACAGCGGCACGGCCCACGCCTTGTGCCAAAACGCGACGCGCGCGGGCATCGTCTTAAGGTTCGGAACGCGGAAGGAACGAATCGCGCCCGAATCACTGATTTGGCGCTGTACTCCGTTGTTCACGGCTAGGTATTGGCCAAAACCCGAGGCGACGCCCTACATACAGAACGACGATGAAGGGCCACAGCCAGCGGCCGACGACAAAGGTTAACTCTTCCGGAGATGACATGGCGTCAGCTCCAGGGTGTGACGTGAGAGAATTTGCTGGCCAAATGCTGGTTCATTGAAGCCTCCACGGTTCTGGTTCGCGAGACCCGCGAGCGTGCGAAGCGTCCAAATTTTCGGCAGCGTCGCAGCGTCGCGTTCACGTCTGCCTATCGCTATGCGAAATCCGCGCCAGTCTGGTTGCACTGCGGTGAATGTACCGATCCGGCCGCGAATCTGCCGAAGCATCTGGCGGAGCCCGGAATTCGGGCCGGGCAATGTCAGGCGGTCACCCAAGGCGCCAGCGGCGGGCCCGCATCTCGTACCAGGCTTGGCTCAAGCAAGGCTTGGCTCAAGCAAGGCTTGGCTCAAGCAACGCGTGCCTCGGCTTTAAGCCCCTCAAACGGGCAAAGCGCCGCGGGACTTGCCTAATATTCGACCTCGAGCTCTTCGATATCGGCGGGTTCGGCCTTCGCGGCCTCGATCCATTCCACCATCTCCGGCATCGCCATGATGGTCTTGGCGTAGGCGGCGAGTTTGGGCTCGAGCTTGACGTCATAGGTCATGAAGCGGGTGACGACCGGCGCGTACATCGCGTCCGCCATGGTGCGTTCGCCGAACAGGAACGGCCCGCCAGACTTGGCCAGGCACTCGCGCCAGATGGTGCAGACCCGGTCGATATCGGCCTGCGCCCGCGACCAGATCTTGAAGCCCGGAAAGTGGCCATTCAGATTGACCGGCAGCGAGGCCCGCAGCGTGGTGAAGCCGGAGTGGATTTCGCCGCAGATCGACCAGCAGTGGGCACGCTGGATGCGGTCCGCCGGCACCAGGCCCGCGTTCGGCATGATCTCGTTGAGATACTCGGCGATCGCCAGCGTGTCCCAGACGGTGGCGCCGTCATGGCGCAGGCACGGCACCAGGATCGACGACGACAGCAACAGGATTTCGGCCCGCGCCGACGCGTCGTCAGGCGCGGTCACGACCTCCTCGAATTCCAGCCCGGAGAACTTCGTCAGCAGCCAGCCGCGCAGCGACCATGACGAATAGTTCTTGCTGGAGATGGTCAGTGTGGTTTTCGCCATGTGGCCTTTTCCTCAACCCAAAACGCCTGAACCCTTAAGGACGTGAACCCCTCAAGGTCTCGCGCACCGGCCCAAGCGGCCAGCCGCGCCGCCGCCTAAACCCTGTGCGTCCGGCAATTTACGCAGCAAGCCACGTGCCAGTTTAAGGGGCGGCTGGAATCCCTCTGGCTTCGATATTGCATGGCCTCACGGGACAGAGGCGGATTTGTATGATGTCTATGATGTACCAAGCCTATCAGAACCACATGGACCTCACGGCGCCATGGCGGACCGGGGCCGGAGCGGCGCTGAAATATCTCAATCTGGTGCCGCAAGGTGTGTCCGATAAGGCGTTCGGGCGGCTCGCCGCCGCACTCGAACTGATCTCGCGGACGTCGCTGACCTATACCCGGCCGGCCTACAACCTCGGCCCGATCATGGTCGGCAATCAGGCGTTCGAGGTGACCGAGGAAGTCGCCTTCTCGACGCCGTTCGGCTCGCTGCTGCGTTTCAAGAAGGAAGGCGCACCCGAGCAGCCAAAGCTGTTGCTGGTGGCGCCGATGTCCGGGCATTTCGCCACGCTGCTGCGCGGCACGGCGAAGACGCTGCTGCAGGACCACGACGTCTACATCACCGACTGGCATAATCCGCGCGACATTCCGCTCGACGCCGGCCGATTCGGCCTCGAGGACTACACCGATCACCTGATCGCCTTCCTCGACAAGATGGGCCCGCGCTCGCACATGGTGGCGATCTGCCAGCCCTCGGTGTCAGCGCTGGCCGCGGCCGCCGTGATGTCGGAGGACAACCATCCAGCGCGCCCGGCGACGCTGACCCTGATGGCCGGCCCGATCGACACACGAATTCAGCCGACCAAGGTCAACGAATTCGCCAATAGCAAGCCGATCAAGTGGTTCGAGGAGAACCTGATCAACTACGTGCCGATGCAGTGCAAGGGCGCGTTCCGCCAGGTCTATCCCGGCTTCGTGCAGCTCACCGCCTTTGTTTCGATGAATCTCGAACGCCACATCAAGCAGCACATGGACCTCGCCAACCACTTGGCGAAAGGCGAGAAGGAAAAGGCCGACATCATCAAGACCTTCTACGACGAATATTTCGCCGTGATGGACCTGCCGGCGGATTTTTACATCGAGACCGTGCGCGACGTGTTCCAGGAGCATCTGCTGCCGCAGGGCAAACTGGTGCACCGTGGCCGCCCGGTCAACCCGGCCGCAATCAAGCGCATGGGCCTGATGACGGTGGAAGGCGAGAAGGACGATATCTGCTCGATCGGCCAGACGCTGGCGGCGCAGGACCTCTGCACCGGCGTCCGCGCCTATCGCCGCGTCCACCACATGCAGGCCGGCGTCGGACCCGATGGCGTGTTCTCCGGCAAGCGCTGGAACAACGAGATCTATCCGCTGCTGCGGGACTTTGTGCACGTGAATTCGTGAGAGTTCGTCATTCCGGGGCGATGCGAAGCATCGAACCTCAGATGCGCGGTTGCGCATCGGGGAATCTCGAGATTCCGGGTTCGCGCGAAGACGCGCGCCCCGGAATGACACCGGAGCTGGAATGACACCGGAGCTAGCCCCTCTGCTTTTCCCGCGCTAACATCCACCCGAGGCCGACCGTCCAAGAGTCGTTCCGGGAGGATTTTTCATGCGGCTTTCCAATCTTCGCGTGTTTGCGCTCGGCGTCGTCAGCGCCATCCTGCTCACCAGCGCGGCCTCTGCCGCCGAGGTCCGGGTGATGATCTCGGGCGGAATGACCGCCGCCTACAAGGCGCTGGTGCCCGAATTCGAGCGCGCCACCGGCAACAAGGTGCTGACCGCCTACGGGCCGTCGATGGGCACGACGGCCAACGCGATCCCGGTGCGGCTGGAGCGCGGCGAGCCCGCCGACGTGCTGATCATGGTCGGCTATGCGCTCGATGACCTCGCCAAGCAGGGCAAGGTGATCGCGGACAGCAAGGTCGACCTCGTCAAATCGCCGATCGGGGTGGCGGTGAAATCAGGGACGCCGAAGCCGGACATCTCGTCGGCGAACGCGGTCAAGCGCGCACTGCTGGCGGCCAAGACCGTCGCATATTCCGACAGCGCCAGCGGCGTCTATGTCTCGACCGAGATGTTTGCCAAGCTCGGCATCGCCGACGCGATGAAGGACAAGGCGCGGAAAATTCCGGCGACCCCGGTCGGCGAGATCGTGGCGCATGGCGACGCTGAATTGGGCTTCCAGCAGATCAGCGAATTGAAGCCGGTCGAGGGCATCGAGATCGTCGGTCCCCTGCCCGACGAGTTGCAGAAGATCACGGTGTTCTCCGCCGGGATCGCCAGCGTTTCGAAAGAGCCCGACGCCGGCAAGGCGCTGATCAAATTCCTCGCCTCACCAGACGCCCGCGCTGAACTCGTCAAGAGCGGCATGGACCCGATCCCGGCGGGCGCGACGCATTAGCGCACCTCCTCGACGCTACGAGGTTAAGGATCAACGTAAGGCGCGTTGAACGCCGTGCGCCCGTTTAAGGTCAACCGTCTCGTCTCCCTCGTCAAACTGACGACAGATTGGCTCCAGCAGCTCGCGCGCCTCATCAGATTTTCCTTGCGTCCGCCAGAGTTCTGCAAGGCTTGTGGCGGTCCGCAATTCCAGGGACATGGCGCTTTGACGACGCGCTACTTCAAGGGATTTCTTGAGATGAGACTCAGCTTCTCCAATTTTCGATGGGTTGAGTGCGACAAGAATTTGTGCTCTTTGCCGATGCAATTCCGCTTCCCATGATCTGCCGGTCACGTCACCAATATTGGCCAATGTCCTCTCGACAATCGATAGCGCGGATTCGTTTTCGCCGGCCCTGGCGTACATGTCCGCCAGCCAGCTCTCCATCATCGGTAGCATGAAGCCGACGCCATTGCGCCGCGCTTCGGCAATCCCAACTTCTATTTCGTTTCGGGCCTCTCCAACTTGGCCCAGGTCGCCAACCGCTCGGCCTCGCGAAATTCGCGACAAGATCGCGTACAGCAAAAACCGCTGTTCCTTCGACATTTCCAAGCTCCTTTCGGCGCTTTCGAAGGCGCGAGCCGCGTCCCCGCGCAGGAGATGCACAACGGACGTCATGTAATGGGCGAACGCAATGGAGTATGGGTGACCAAGATCGTGAGCCAATGCGAGCGCTTCCGAAACGCGCACACGCGCTCGATCCGGAGAGCCCAGGAACCACAAATCCCAAGATAGAAGCAGCAGTGAGGCCACTTGGGGCTCGACCATGTAAAGACCAGATAACGGCTGTTTTCCCTTGCTATTTGAAAGCTTGATTGTCTCCTCGAAATGGTTCGCCGACGATTGGAAGTCGCCGATTGTCAATAGCGTGCTGCCCATCACTCGATGAGCCACCATTTGCAGCACGGGATCGGACAACGCCAGTGACCGCGACAGGAACTCTTCGGCCATGGGAAGCGCGTCATGATTCTTTCCGCTCATCCAGCAGTATCCCCACGACCCAAACAAAGCCTGGAAATATTCGGGGATATTGCCGAGTCGCAGGCACAAGGTGCGAGCCCGCGAAAATGCCTCGCGGGTTTCCTCGGAGCCATACCCTTGAACCGCTATGAGCGGTATTCCCAACGCCAGTTGAATATCGACCTCTTGTTTGGTTCGCTCAGGTGTTTCCGGCAAAGCGCTCAGAACCTGAAGCGCATTTCGAAAATTAGCAATCGCTTCGACATTTGCCGAGCGCGCGAGCGCGCGCTGCCCAGACCTGAGCCAGCAGTGAACGGCCTGTTGGTGATGGGCTGCTTCTTGATGGTGGTACGCGAGGACCTCGGGTTGATTTTCGACGAGATCTGGAAAGTAGTTCTCCAAGCTCGTCGCGATGTCTGCATGAATCTCCTGCCGCCTGCTCCTGAGCAAGGAGTGATAGATTGCATCACACAACAGCGCATGCTTGAACGCGTAACGAACCAAAGGCCAAATGTCGACTTGATAGATGATGTCAGCCCGCTGGAGTTGCGATAGGGCCAGCAACATGTCGTCTTCGTCGATTTGCGATGCAGCCGCCACGAGCTTCAAGGAAAATTCGCGCCCAGCCACAGCCGCTATCTGCGCAAGTCTGCGACTCGGCGCGACCCGGTCAAGCCGCTCCATCAATGCGTCACTCAGCGTGTCCGGAACTCTAAGCAATACTGGTTGCGCTTTGCGCTCGGGCGTACCGTGAGTCCGTAAAGGCGCACTCAACATGCTGCTCGTTAGCTCTTCGATGAACAACGGAACGCCATCGGCTTTTTCGACGATTTGGTCGAGCAGCGGCAGGGGCATGCTCCCGCCCTTCAAGATATCCCGAATCATCGCTCTCACTTCGGTGTGCGACAAGCGAGTGAGCGAAAGAGTGGTGGCATTCGCATAATCGATCCACGTCGGACGAAATTCTGGCCGACACGAAACAATAAGCAGGACGCGAGCGTGATCGATCCGGCTGATAATCAAGGCTATCAGCTCCATTGTCGTAGGATCCATCCAGTGCAAATCCTCGAAAATGCAGAGCGTGGGACGCTGGACCGAAAATGCCAGCAGCATGTCGACAAGCATGCTTATCGTCTTGTTCTTTATTTGCTGCGGCGTAAGTCCGGACAATTCGGGGTCGTCTAAGGGAATCGATAACAATTTGGCAACCAGCAGGAGCTGCTCTTTGGCGCTACCGGTCAAGCGCGGAAGGTAAGATTCAAGCTTAGCAAGCTTGTCCGTGTCGGCTTCATCGGCTGCAAGTTGGGCCGCCTGTTCGATCTGCCAGATCACCGGAGCGAACGGGCTCTGACTGTGATAAGGCGAGCCTTGATAGTGAAGCAAAAATTTCGGTTCCCGCTGAATCTCGGATTTCAATTCGTGGAGAAGCCTTGATTTGCCGACTCCGGGAATCCCCGAGAGGAATATGACTTGGCCATCTCCCTCTTTGGCTTTATGCCACCTGTCGAGCAGCAGGCTAAATTCGCTTGAGCGGCC
This sequence comes from Hyphomicrobiales bacterium, assembly GCA_038244925.1. GTDB lineage: Bacteria > Pseudomonadota > Alphaproteobacteria > Rhizobiales > Xanthobacteraceae > Bradyrhizobium. The sequence continues at coordinate 17,828 of JBBRSX010000033.1, forward strand.
AACGAGCGGCGACAGAGAGCCCGCATGCGCGGCCTCAAAACGGCTAGCGGCATGCTTTGCGGAGAGCACGCGGTACACGTGAAGAGGTTCGGTTACTCCCTTAAGTACCCGAGAGCCTAGGGGTTCGAAATCAAACTCCGCCGATATCAGACGCTTCGTCGATTCCGAGATGAGCACCGTATCGGCGGCGGCAAGAGTCTGTAGACGCGCGGCGATATTCGGTGTCTCTCCCAATGCGTCCATCGCCCACGTTTGGCTATCTCCAATTTCACCGACAACAACCGGGCCCGAGGAAATACCCACTCGGCAAGCCAGTGTGACTGACCCTGAAATCTTCGGAACTTCGGAAACAATCTCCAAAGCTGAGTGAATGGCACGAGCGGCGTCATCCTCGTATGATTTGAAGATTGCCATCACACCATCGCCTGCCAAGCGGGCGACATCGCCTCCAAAGCGCTTGATTGCCGTGCTACATGTCCCTCGATACGCTTCAATGACGTACTTGAGATCCTGAGGGTCTAACTTCTCCGACAGCTGTGTGGATCCCACCAGGTCGATGAACACGATTGTGATGTGACGGAATTCGACTTCGCTATGATGAACAAGAGACGAAGGCGACCCAGCGTCTGAAACCATGGTTGTCGTGCCGGTGTGGCGGCGCGCCGCCGTCAATGATTCAGCGGCCTTAAGCAGCTTCTTGCGGTGACCCAGGGAAGAAACTCCAAGCTTTTCGAGATCATCTTCCGTCAGATCCGGAAGCATGGAATATTCGATGTTGTTTTCTGTGAAGGCTTGAACGTACTGGCCTAGACCATGTCTATCCAGCCACTCGGCTAATTCGGTGGTTGCCCTCGTCATGACGGAGGCCCTCGCCTGCTGCCGTGGCTCATCAAATGGAAGTTGGACTTCAGACCCACGGTGCGGCTGCCTTTGTTGCCGGGCCTTCTCGTACAGACGGCAGCACACATGACCAAGGCACTCCGCGAGCGCGCCTCCCCCAGCTACGTTCTCGCTATTCCGCCCATGCCTCGGGCCGAGCGCCGCGCTTCTCACCTTTTGAATGGTATGAACCGGGACGATACGGGAGCACCTCTCCGAGCGCCCGCTGAATCTCCTCAAGCATCTCTGCCTCGGACTTGAGAAGCTCGTAATTATACCCGCGCGCCATGATCAATGCCGATTCATACGTCTCCTGAACGACGCTGATACGGTCAACCGCAGGCAGGGAGGCGACGAATGCGATCGTCTCTTCCACGTGTGTGACCTCGCTTCCGAGGGAGCTGTGGCTTCTGAGGAAGCGGGTCGCGTCGATGCCATCCGGGCACAGCGCCCGAACCTTTTCGATATCGGCCTCCTGCTTGAGAGCGGCTATGCGCTCCAGGCAATACGAATAGCCGATGCAGCCGATGGGGTAGTCCTGGGCGCATAGATCATCGAAGCGCCTGCAGAGTGGCTTGATGCCCTCAGGGGTGAAGCTGGCTACGAGCCGCTCGCCCGGCACACCCAGCGCGCGCAAATCCTTGAGCGCGAGCCGGTCGTGCCCGGTCTCTTCGCGCGCACGCTCCTTGAGGTAGGCCGAAACCTCGGGCCTTCCCAACTCGTTGAAGCGGTTGGCGGCGCGTTGGAGATTTCGAGGCGTATCGACAGATGTGTGGTAGGCGCCGACCAAGGCAACGATATAGCCGGCGACCGTCGGTTCCGGGTGCGCGATGCGCTTTTCAATTCCCGCAAATCCGAGATTTATCGCGCCGTCGAGCAGCCTGACGGTGCTGCCCGTCGCCCCGACGCTCGTCATCGGCGTCGCGAATGGATTTACGTCCTCCTTCGTGCCGCTCGGGCTATGAAACCAAATTTCTCCGGACTCGCGAGCGACGATCGAAATATCGCCCGTGATGTTGACCCACTCGGTTATCAGCTGTGCCATTCGAAGCCTCCCACCTGCAGTGCTTGCCAGTGATCGTCGGCAGAATAGAACTAGTTAGGCGGATCGAACTTGCCTCAAGTTATAAAGATCTCCCTCGCCTAACCCAGTCGCAACAGTGCTAGATTCCGTTCGGTGTACAGGCCATCAGCAAGCGAGCCGTATCAAGAAGAGACTGGCCCGGGACGAGGCTCGCCCCAAGGCGGACAGGGTCCGGCAGGACGAAGACTACTTCGGTGATGGGGTCTTGCATCGAATAATCGGCATCGTGCTCTTCTTCCGAGATTACAACGGCACGCTTCAAATGGAAGCCCGCTGCATTGACCGCGTCCGTGGCTGCCTTCACAGCGTCGTCCGTCGGTTTGCCGGTGATGCTGTCTCGTTGCAATAGCTGATTTCGGAACCCTTCGATCGTCCACGCCTGGACGATCAGTTCTGCGAGGTTATCATTGGGAGCGAACGAAAAGGCTGGAATCGTCACGTCAGTCGCCGCGTTGTTAACCCGCGGACCTACACCTGGCTTCTTAATGCCCATGATCAAAGTCCTCCTCTTGCCGCCCTGCGGGCGAGGTTCCAATTGTAGTTGTAGAAATTTGTGGTGGCAAGTTAGATTGGCAGCGCCGGTCGGTTGAACCATAAATCCGTCGTGCGGATGCAGACGACGCGCGCTCGTGTCGTCTAATCACGTAATCCAAAGCTATATGTGGGATCAGCGGGACGGTTCTCTTTGTAGTTTCGGTCTGATTTTCCTCTTGGCGAAAACGATCACATCGTTGCTGTTTCGCCGCGCGGTGCAAAATGCTCGGCAATTCTGGTCAGCACTGCTGACGCATGCGCGCGCCCAGCGGACGCTCGGCGATACGACGACGACGTCCGTGTTGTGCCAGGGAGAGATTCATGCGGCGCACCGTCGGCGCGGTTAGTAGCGACGGCGGAATGGTAAGGCCGCGCGCCTTCGCCGGCTTGAGACGCACAAGTGCATTTATCAGTATGCAGCCTCTCACGCGCGCGCCTGGAGACGTTTCGGTTCTTGTTGAATCAGAACCGGGCTCTACTCCCTTTTTTTGACGCGTTTTCTTTACGCGAACCGGCGTCCACTTCGCTCGAAATCGCTCTAATTCTCGAAACCGACAAACACCGTAGCTTCCTCGACAGACCGTCGTTCGGACACGACCGCATTTGCCGGGAAACTCTCATCCGGACAACCCAGCGCGATACTTTTCATGATGACCTGATCGTCGGCTATTCCGGCATGCTCGCGCACCACAGGTGATTACATGATGCCCTGGCTGTTAATCACGGCGCCCAGCCCGCGAGACCAGGCGGCATTGACCAGGGCGGTCGCCACAGCGACGAAATCGAAGGGCGTATCGTCGCTGCCATCCAGCACGCGGTCATAGGTCACGATCACGCAGACAGGCGTGTCGAATTGACGGAAGCCGCGCAGTACCCAGTCCTGGCGCATATCCTTGTCATCGCGCGCGATTCCCATTGCGGAGAATAATTGCTTGGCGACGCCGACCTGCCTGTCGCGGTGCTGACCTGCAAAGGCCTGACCCGTGCGGAACTCGCGCGACTGCGGTATGCCTGCCACCATGCGCTCGGTGTTGCCGGCGCGGATCCGATCCAGCGGTTCGCCGGTGATGATGTAGAAATTCCAGGGCTGGGTATTCATCGAGGACGGAGCGCGCATCGCTAACCCGATGATTTCCGCAATCAGCGCCTTGGGTACGGGATCGGGCTTGTAACCGCGGATACTCCGGCGACCGAGGATAACGTCATCAAACTTGAACCAGGTTGGATTTTCGCGGTTTCCTGGCCTTCGCGCAAGCCAGACTTCGGGTTCGGACGATAAACGACGCAGTTTCACAGATCGATCACCAGCGCACCTCGCGGCAATCTACCGGCGCTTGCCGCTGGTCATTCCGGTAACCCCGCCAGACGCAGCCCGGTTGCGAAGCGGGCAATGTGTTCCGGTCTGCGGATTGGCATCCAGCCTTCGAGGCTGGAGACACGAAACGTGGGATCCAGCTTTTGCAAATGTTCGACCGCGATCCGCGCTTGCTACATTCGACCAGCGAGCGCGTGACTTGCAGCGATGATGGCAACCGCTATCAAAAAGCTCGGCAATTACGAAAACGCTCTGGTCTTCAGCGGTGCCCGCCATGCTGCAGCGCCAGCAGCAGGATCACGGCCAGCGCCAGCACGATGGTCGTGCTCTTCCAGAACAGCAGCGGGTTGCGTTCGATCAATGGCGTCGACGAGGTGCTGAGATAGTTCGCGTTGGGGTGACGCAGGTCGAACAGGAATTCCGACAGGCTGTCATAGCGCTTGGCGGGATTGGGATGCACGGCCTTCTCCAGCGTGCCGTCGATCCATTGCGGGATCTCGCGGCCCCCGTGCGACGCCGGGCTGTAGACCAGCTTGCTGAACTGCGAGCGCGTCCGCGCTCGCGCGATCTGCGCGCCGTAGGGCAGTTTTCCCGTCAGCATCTGATAGGTGATGACGCCGAGCGAAAACAGGTCGGCGCGCGGCGAGACCGGCTCGCCGAGGAAGTATTCCGGCGCGGTGTATTGCTGGGTGCCGAGGATATCGTTGCGATTGCCCGAGGGCGCGGCCTCGACGACGCCGGTGATTTTCGTCGAACCGAAATCGATGATTTTCACCGTTCCGGTGGCGTCGATCATGATGTTGTCGGGCCTGACGTCCTGGTGAAGCATCTCCTTGCGGTGGAACGCGCGCAGGCCCTTGGCGATCTGCTCGACGATGCCGCGCACCGTTTCCAGGCTCGGCGCCGGATTGTCGATCATCCATTGCGTCAGCGTCTGCCCGTCGATGAATTCGGTCACGACATAGAGGAAGTTGCGCCTGCGCTGCGGTGGACAGGGTTTTAGCACATGCGGGCTGTCGATCCGCCGCGCCACCCACTCTTCCATCATGAACCGCTTCAGGTAATCGGGATCGTCGCGCAGGTCGATCGACGGAATCTTGATGGTCACCACATCATCGGTCTCGATGTCGGCGGCGAGATAGATGTGGCTTCGGCTGGAGCCGTGCAATTCCCTGATAATGCGAAAACCGTCGAAGATCTCCCGCGCTTCCAATAGCGGCGGCGACGGCAATTCGTGCGGCTGACCGAACACCTCGCGGGCGGCGGCGTCGGGCACGTCGTCGACGCGCACGATCTGGACGGTGAGATTGTCCTTGCTGCCGAGCTCATAGGCCAGTTCGACGATGGCTTTGGCGGCCTGGTCGAGATCACCCGTGCCATCCCTCACCATCCGCGCCATCACGCGTTCGCCGACATGCTCGTAGATGCCGTCGGTCACCAGCACGAAGGTGTCGCCCTTCTCGACCTTGAAGGCCAGGTAGTCGATTTCGACCTGGGAATTCGCGCCCAGCGCGCGGCCGAGATAGCTCTGCTGCGACGAAACCACGACGCGATGGTCTTCGGTCAGCTGCTCCAGCGTGTTGCCGGACACGCGATAGATCCTGGAATCGCCGACATGAAACAGATGGCCCGTGGTCGATTTCAGCACCAGCGCGCTGAGCGTGCAGACGTAGCCGCGGTCCCGGTCGTAGGAATATTGGCTGCGCGTCTGCGCGTGCAGCCAGGAATTGGTCGCCTCCAGCACGCGCTGCGCCGAGGTGCGGACCGACCAGGATTCCGAGGTGCAGTAGTAGTCGGTCAGAAACCCCTTGACCGCCGACTCGGCTGCGATCCGGCTGACATTGCTGCTGCTGATGCCGTCGGCCAGCACGACTGCGATGCCCTTCAGGCTCAACAGCGGCTCGCTAGGGGCCAGAACGCCGTGGAAATCCTGATTGGTCTCCTTGCGACCTTTGTCAGAATGTTGCCCGACCGATATTTTCAGTTCACGCGGCATCTGCACAACCAGGAAGCGGGGACCTCAACTAAGCGGTTGAGGCCCCCTTCAGTCAATCGCCGATCAGGCCGGGTTGCGCTTCGGCTGGGTCAGGACGTGCGTGGTGTAGAGGGTCAGTCCGGTGAAAGCCAGACCGCCGACCAGATTGCCGAGCACGGTCGGAATCTCGTTCCAGATGAAATAGTCCATGATCGAGAACTTCGCGTGAAGCATCAATCCCGACGGGAACAGGAACATGTTCACGACGGAATGTTCGAACACCATGTAGAAGAACACCAAAATCGGCATCCACATCGCAATGACCTTGCCGGGGACAGTGGTGGAGATCATCGCGCCGACGACGCCGGTCGACACCATCCAGTTGCACAGCATGCCGCGGACAAAGAGCGTGAGCATGCCGGCCGCACCATGCGACGCATAGCCCAGCGTTCGTGCTTCGCCGATGCTTGAGAGGGCCACGCCGACCTTGTCGGGGTCCTGCGAGAAGCCGAAGGTCGTTACGATCGCCATCATGAAGGCCACCGTAAGGGCCCCGGCGAAGTTGCCGATGAAGACAAGGCCCCAATTTCGCAAAACGCCGCCAACCGTGACGCCCGGGCGTTTGTCCAACAGCGCGAGCGGTGCGAGGACGAACACGCCGGTCAGCAGATCGAAGCCCAACAGATACAGCATGCAAAATCCGACCGGAAACAGCAGCGCTCCGATGATCGGCTGGCCGGTGTTGACGTTGATCGTGACGGCAAACCAGGCGGCGAGAGCGAGGATCGCGCCAGCCATGTAGGCCCGGATCACCGTGTCCCTCGTGGACATGAAGATCTTGGACTCTCCCGCGTCGATCATTTTGGTGACGAATTCCGTAGGTGCCAGATAGGCCATTCCAGTTCCCTTTGTTTCGCAGAAACGATTAAAAAAAAGCGCGGCCATATCGCAGCCGCGCCGATGTGATTAGAGCTACGCCGTCGTCGCGCGTGTTGAAGCAACACGGCCACGCCGATCAGAGACAGAAATGAACAAGCTGTTGTGGAGTGGTCCCGACGACTGCTCCAGGCACCTCAGCGAGGTCACCCGATCCCTGCACTTTGGCCAACGCTGGCCTTGGCAATCCCTAAGATGGCAGTCGTCATTGACTGAGAACCAAATAAGCAATCGATGTGCCACCCCGGAAGAAGGCATAAGGCACTGGGATATCTGGTATTTCGACGGGATCGCCGAATCGGCGCGGCCCCAACGCTCACGCCAAATGTCTCGAATTTGTGCAGATGCCCGGATGTTGGCGCAGGCCGCGAGGCCCCGTCATCTCTCGGGAATATCAGTGAGTACGTCGAAGCGCGCTCACTTGGTCTGGATGCGGATCGGCGTGTCCTTGAGGCCGTTGCCGTCATAGGCCTTGCGCAGCGTGCCGTTGGTAATCGCCTCGGTCAAAAACTTGCTCGCGAACGCCAGCGCCTGCGGATGGTTTGGCGGCACCGCCACCGCGGTCACGGTCTGCTTGAAGGTTTCGTCCAGCACTTTAGTACCCGGAATCTTCTTGGACATGGCGTTGAGCTGGTCGCGCGACAGCGCGAACGCATCGATCTCGCCCTTGCCGAGCAGGCCGGCGATCTCGTCATAGGTCTGGTAGCCGGTGACCTTGGCGTTCTTCAGATGAGCGATCGCGCCGCGCATGGTGGTGGTGTTGTTGACCGCAGCGACCTTGACGCCCGGCTGATCGAGGCTCTGGAAATTCGTCACCCCCGAGTTTGGCTTGACGATGTAAGTGGCGTCGGCGACCTCGTAGATCGGCCCGAACGACATCCTGGCTTCGCGCTCCGGATCCTTCGGCAGGAAGGTAACGTCCCAGGTGCCCTTCGACGCCGCGTCGGTGATCTGCCCCGAATTGTTGTGGACGACATACTCGACGGGCACGCCGAGTTGCGCCGCCATCGCCTTGCCGAGGTCGACCGGCACGCCGGCATAGCCACCGGATTCGGTTTTGGTCGACCAGAACGCGCCACCGGCCGGACTGATCGCGATCGCCACCCGCAGCTTGCCGGTCGGCGCGATCTCGTCTTTCAAGGCGTCGGCGTTTGCCGGCATCGTCATCATTGCAGCAATTCCCAGGATGAAACCGGCCATCGCCGGCATGGATGGATTGAACATCGGATACTCCTCCGCACGTTTCCTGTTGGGCCCGTTGTTGATGCCGGGCCTTCAACGTTTCAGCCGCGCCGATTCTCAGCGCTTCTTTTTCTTGGCCGCCGCGGCAGCTTTTTGAGCCGGCGTGGTCGCCGTTGCGGGCTTCGGCTCCGCAATCTCGGGCATCCCGAATGCGATGATCTGGACCCGGGCATTGACCGGCGCGGTCGGGCGATTGCCGTCCTGCAACTGCTCTTCGCCAAGACCGAGCGCCACCAGACGCTTGCCCGAGATCTTGAACGCCGTCACCAGGACGTCGCGGATCGAGTCGGCGCGGCGCTGGCTCAAGGTCAGATTGAAATCGCGGCGTCCGCCCGACTCGGTGTGATCGACGATCAGGAACTTGTAAGGCTGCAGCTTCGGATCGGTGAGAGCGTCTGCAAGACTGCCGATCATGCCATAGGATCCCGGCCTGATCAGCGACGAGTCCGGATCGAACAGGACATCGAAACGAAGTTGCGTCAGCTTCACAAGCTGCGGCGCAATCAGGGGCCGCTTGACCTGCTGCGCGTCGGCCTTGGCCTTGACCCGGTCGGCGGCCTGCTGCTTCAGGGCGGCGACGTCGACGTCAGGGGTGATCTCGCCGCCCGCGGCCAGTCTGTCGATGATGTCGCCGGCCGGCACCGCCGTCTGGGCGCGTCCCGCGGAAGGAACGGAGAACACCGCCAGCACGCCCAACAACAGGCCGATATCGCGGAGGTTCATTGCCGAACGCATCAGCGATACCCCGCCGCACTGATCGCCTTGTTGCAGTTCCCGGTCGCCTTCTTGGTCGAGTCGAGCAGGCATTGCAGCCCCTTGGCGGGATCCGCCCTGACCTCGCTGCAGAGATGACCCATTTCCCAGTTGCACAGCTTCATCAGGGTGGAGCGCGCGGCAATGCGCTGCTGGATCGCCGAGAGCGCGCGCGGATAATCGGCCTGGCATTTGGCCGACACCACGTCCTGATTGCGGTACAGGCATTCCTTCAGGCGGGTCGGGTCGAAATTGACGCCGCGGCAATTGTCGTCGATGTCCTTGCCGCAGCTGCCCCCGAGCAGGGTGGCGGCCTCTTCGAATTTCAACGCCTGCTGCGCCGCCGCCAGCGACGGCGCGAACACGGCAAGGACGAGCAAGACAATCCGGAATCGGTTCATGGCCTCACCTCACACAAGGAGGGGGGCGATGGTCAAGGTTCATCTTCCATTTGGCGTTAATCGATACATGCTGCATCGCAGCAAGGAGCCAATATGTCACGCCCCTGTCACGGCGGCGGCACGCCCGTTCGCCTAAACGGCGGCCGGCTTCGGTTGCGGCCTTTGCGAACCCTCGACCGGAACCGCCTCCTCCCCTCGGCGCGCCAGCCGCATGAAGGGACGCTCCACGAGCCACCACGACGCGAACCCCGCAAGCATGCCGCCGGCGAGCACCGGAACGAGCAGCCATCTCGTGCGATCGGCCAGCGGCACGTTCAGCAAAGCCGTCACGATCAGCATGTGGTAAAGATAGAGGCCGTAGGACATGTCATTCCGAGCCAGCCATTTGTTTTTCAGGAACGGGCTATAGCCGAGCCACACCGCGAGCAGGCTAAGTACCGCCGTCTGCAACGAACAATAGGCGGTTGGCTCGACCTTCCATTCGAAGGAACCGCTGTTGAGCGCCAGAACGGTAGAGACTGCGATCAGGGCGGGCACGGCAATCAGGTTCATCCACGACGGCGGCCGCCAGAGACGAAACAACATTCCGATTCCGAACATCCAGAAATAGGGCAATACGGAAATGCTGACCGGCCAGCCTTTCATGGTCGCAAGATCTGCGCCGAGCCGCCTTTGATAGGCGAATGACAGGCCAGTGGCAGCAACAATCAGGACGGCCTGCACAATCCGCGTGCGACCGAGAGCAAACAGCGGGATCACTAAATAGAAAGTCAATTCAACCGTGAGCGTCCACAGCACGCCACTGGGATACATTTGAAAAAAGCCGTCGAAATTGTAGGTTCCGCCGGTCCTGCTCCAGAGCGCGGCAAGCGAGTCGCTTGCGGTCACGAAGTAAAAAATGAAGTAGAGCGCGACCCGCCAGATCTCACGCGCAAAACTGCTCTGGCCGGCGGCATAGAGCAGGATCTCGATCAGCACGATATTGAAAATGAGCGCCGGGTAAATGCGGGCGTCACGGTGGAGATAAAACCGCCGCAACGAACCAAGCCGCAACACACTGTCAAATACGAGATATCCCGAGATCGCAAAGAAGACCGGTACCCCCGGAAACTGGTAGATGAAATTCCAGAACTCAAGCGGGCTTTTTTCCAGCTGCAGATGTGCGGACGCGTGCACGTAGGCGACCTGCAACGCAGCCAGCAGCCGGATCGCGTTGAACGAGTTTCTCGCAGGCTCGGAGAGGGTTGGTAACGTGGCATTTGGCATTGAGAGGGGCTAACACAGCAGCCTCCCTGCGTTCAAGATCGAGGCCAGCCCGAGACAGGGCCGACGATAATTTACCGGACAGACCCAGATGTCCCGGCGGCTACCGGCGCTAGGGCGCGGGCTGCGCCGCAGGCACCTTGATCTCCTGCGGCAGAATTATCGCCGCCACGATCACCAGCAGGCACAGCGCGCCGAACGCCTGCAGCATGGTGGCAAAGCCGCCGCGCTCGTACAGCCAGGCGACGAGACCGACGGAGGCGCCGGCCGCGGTGAAGCCGATGAAATAGCGCACCGAGTAGGCCCGCGAGCGCCATTCCTCGCTGGTGTATTTGCCGACCATGGCGTCGTTGACGGTGACCTGGCCGAACGCGCCCATCACGATGCCGATCGAAGCCAGGATCAGCGGCAGGTTCGACAGCGTTGCCGCGAAATACATGAACGGCGCCAGCATGAACGACAGCGGCAGCATCACGGTCTTAAGCGAATAATGGTCGATCAGCTTGCCGATGGTGTATTGCGTCATCGCGCCGAACACGTAGACGCCGGCCGCGATCACCCCGAGCAGCGCCGGGCTGCTGGTCAGGCCGGCGAGCCGTTCGGCGAACAGTTTTGGCATCGCCACCGTGATGGCGTTGAAGGTGGTCGAGATCGCGATCACCACGATCAGCAAAGCCAGCAACACCCGCCACATGTCCTGCTTGGCGACGCGCGCCTGCGCCGCCGCCTGCTTGAAGCCGGAGCGATCCTCGTGGACCACCAGCCTGGCGAAGGCCACGCCGATCAGAATGGTGACAATACCGGGGACGATGAAGGCGAAGCGCCAGCCGAGATACTGGCCGACCACGCCGGTGACCAGCGCCGACGAAGCCACGCCGAGATTGCCCCAGACCCCGTTCAGCCCCATCTCGCGACCGAGCTTGTCGGCATAGGACACGATCATGGCGGTACCGACCGGATGGTAGATCGAGGCGAACAAACCTATCGAGAGCAGCGCGGCACCGAGCTGCAGCGGCGTCTGCACGAATCCGACCGCGATCATCGATGCGCCAATGCCGGCAAAGAAGATCACCATCATGTGGCGGCGGCTCCAGCGGTCGCCGAGCCAGCCGGTGATCAGCGAACCGGCGCCAAAGGCGATGAAACCCGGGGTGGCGTAAGGCAGTAGTTCGGAATAGGCCATGCCCAGCGCCGGGCCCATCACGATGACGGCGGCGGCAAAGATCAGCATCGCGTAATGGTCGATGAAATGGGCCGCGTTGACGAAGCCTATCACCCTTTTGGGGCTGTTCATGGTCGAATCCTCTTGGTGCCGCATTCTTCTGGAATAGGTTATAGGGGGTAGTCCTGACGGGATGTCGCCAATGAATATCGCCGAAAAGCCAATTGCCGCCATTCTCGGCCGCCGCATCTCGACCGGTGACGGCATCGACATGATTGCCAACACATACGCCAAGGGCGTCCGGCTCGACACCCACCTGCACCGCGAGGCGCAGCTGGTCTATGCGGCCCGCGGCACCATGCAGGTCACCACGCCCAAGGGCCGCTGGCTGGTGCCGCCCGATCGCGCGGTCTGGGTGCCGGCGGGGCTGCCGCATGCCATCGACGTGCTGGCCGACATCGAAATGCGGACGCTGTATTTCGACCTGGCGTGGCTGAAGCGCGAGCAACGCACCGGCAGCCTGGCCGCGGAATTCGTGGTGCGAGTGTCGCCGCTGCTGCACCAGGCGATCCTGGCGCTGTTCGACGAGCACAACACGCCCGAGCGCACCACCCTGCTGATCAATCTTGCGATGCTGGAGCTGCACCAGGCCGAGGATTCTGCGACCTTCATCCCGCTGCCGCACGAACCGCGCTGCCGGCGCGCCGCCGACATCGTGCTCGCGGACCCGACCGGCGACCACGAGATCGAGACGCTGGCGCGCGAGGTCGGCACCTCGGCGCGGACGCTGTCGCGGCTGTTCGCGTCCGAGACCCAACTGAGCTTCAAGAGCTGGTACCAACGCGCCCGCATCGCGGCTGCGATCCAGAAGCTGTCGACGGAGGCCAACGTCTCTGTCAAGCAGCTCGCTTCCGACCTCGGTTACGCCAGCGTCCCGGCGTTTTCCCATGCCTTCCGCCAGGTGACCGGCAAGACTCCGACGGAGTTCGCCGAGAAAGCGTGAGGCCATAACGTTGCCGACATTACCCGCGAAAGTGGGCGCTCGGCTATTCCAGAGGCGATCGTGCTCAATCGAGAGGCGGCGGCGTACTGGATACCCGCAGGAGCCTGTTATCGGGCTCGCCGAAGGCGAGACCCGGTGACGGGGCATGACAAATTGATGAACTTGAATATCATCGGCAACAGCCTAAATCCCGTATAGGCTTTGCAGGAAACCCCGGCTGGATTCGACCTGACCACATGGCCAATGCCTTTTTCTCCGACCTGCTCTCGACGATTTCCGAACGCGGCCGCACCCTGCTCCGGCGTGGCAGCGCTTCCGACGCCCCACAAGACGCTTCCGAACTGCTGGAACTGTGCGAGGCGCTGCTGTCGGGCCGCGGCGAGGCTTCCGGCATCGTGATCGCGCGTGACGTGTTCGACGGCTATCACGCACTCGATGCCGCCGGCCAGCAGTCGTTCTTCGCCGCACTCGCCCGCGACTTCGGCCCGGACCGCGAAAAACTGTCGCAAGCGATCGAGAGCTGGCGCGCGCAGCCGAGCGACGACGATGCCAGCGACCTGCATTTTGCGTCGGAGCCGCGGCGCCAGGAGCTGATCCGCCGGCTCAACCGAGCGCCCGGCGGCACCAGCGAACTGGTTTCGATGCGCGCCGACCTGCTTTCGCTGATGAAGGGCAACAAGGATCTGGCGGCGCTCGACCGCGACGTCGTGCATTTGCTGTCGTCGTGGTTCAACAGGGGATTTCTCGTGCTGCGCAGGATAGACTGGTCGACGCCGGCGAATATTCTGGAGCAGATCATCCGCTACGAGGCGGTGCACGAAATCCGCGACTGGAACGACCTGCGCGGCCGCATCGACCCGATCGACCGGCGCTGCTACGCCTTCTTCCACCCGCAGCTCGCCGATGAACCGCTGATCTTCGTCGAGGTGGCACTGACCGAGACCATCCCGGCCGCGATCGCGCCGCTGCTGGCCGCCGAACGGCAACTTGTGCCGGTCGAGCGCGCCCGCACCGCCGTGTTCTATTCGATCTCCAACACCCAGAAGGGCCTCGGCGGCATTTCCTTCGGCAGTTTTCTGATCAAGCAGGTGGTCGAGGAATTGCGGCGCGAACTGCCCAAGCTCGATACCTTCGTCACGCTGTCGCCGGTGCCGGGCTTCATGCAGTGGCTGAAGCAGGCCGACGACGTTCCGGTCAGCGACGAGGAACGGACGCTGCTGGAAAATCTCGACAGACCTGACTGGTTCGAGAATGCCGAACTGACCGCGCAACTGCGCGGCGTGGTCGAGCCGCTGGCGGCGCATTATTTCCTGAAAGCGCGGACCTCGAAGGGCCGCCTGATCGATTCGGTGGCGCGTTTCCACATCGGCAACGGCGCCCGGCTGGAGCGGATCGACTGGCTCGGCGATCTCTCGCCCAAGGGCCTGCGCGAGTCCGCCGGCGTCATGGTCAACTATCTCTATCGCCTCGAAGACATCGAAAAGAACCACGAGGCCTACGCCAACCAGGGCGAGATCGCGGCCTCCAGCGCCGTGAAGAAGCTGCTGAAGACCGAAGGCCGGCGGCTATTGGATATGCGGCTGTCGTAGTTTTTCGTCATTGCGAGGGGCGGAGTGAAGACGCAATCCATTCTTTCGTTGTGCCGCGAAATGGATTACGTCGCTTCGCTCGCAATGACGAACACGCGCTCCGGGCCCCTTCAGAATTTCGCGCGCGCCTGCATGGCGACCTATGACGCCAGCGCCTTCATCTCCTTATAGAGATCAGATTTTCCTTCAAAACCGATGCCGGGCAGATCCGGCATGGTGATGTGGCCGTTCTCGACACGCACACCGTCAGGGAAACCGCCATAGGGCTGGAACAGGTCGGGATAACTCTCATTGCCGCCGAGGCCGAGGCCGGCCGCGATGTTGAGCGACATCTGGTGGCCGCCATGCGGAATGCAGCGGCTCGCCGACCAGCCCTGGGTATGCAGCATCGCCAGCGTGCGCTGATATTCGCAGAGCCCGTAGGACAGCGCGCAATCGAACTGCAGCCAGTCGCGGTCCGGCCGCATGCCGCCGTAACGAATGAGATTACGCGCATCCTGATGGCTGAAGAGGTTTTCGCCGGTCGCCATCGGGCCCGGATAGAATTCGGCCAGTGCTGCCTGCAGCGCGAAATCGAGGGGGTCGCCGACTTCCTCGTACCAGAACAGCGGATAGTCCCGCAGCATTTTGGCGTACGCGATCCCGGTTTCGAGATCGAAGCGGCCGTTGGCGTCGACGGCGAGTTGCGCCTGACTGCCGATCTCCTTCAGCACCGCCTCGATGCGTTCGCGGTCTTCTGAAATCGGCGCGCCGCCGATCTTCATCTTGACGACATTGTAGCCGCGATCGAGATAGCCGCGCATTTCGCCGCGCAGCGCCGACAGATCCTTGCCTGGATAATAATAGCCGCCGGCGGCATAGACAAACACGCGCGGATTGGCTGTGAGGCTGTGGCGCTCGGCGAGCAAACGAAACAGCGGCTTGGCCGCGATCTTCGCCACCGCATCCCACACCGCCATGTCGATGGTGCCGACCGCGACCGAGCGCTCGCCGTGGCCACCCGGCTTCTCGTTCGACATCAGGGTCGCCCAGACCTTGTCCGGGTCGAGATTGCCGCCGTCGGCATCCAGCAGCGACTTCGGATCGGCCTCCTTCAGCCGTGGCGCAAAGCGCTCGCGGATCAAACCGCCCTGCCCGTAGCGGCCGTTGGAATTGAAGCCATAGCCGACCACCCTTTTGCCGTCGCGCACGACGTCGGTGACCACGGCAA
Source organism: Hyphomicrobiales bacterium (assembly GCA_038244925.1). Lineage (GTDB taxonomy): Bacteria > Pseudomonadota > Alphaproteobacteria > Rhizobiales > Xanthobacteraceae > Bradyrhizobium. The sequence continues at coordinate 33,174 of JBBRSX010000033.1, forward strand.
CCAGGCTGGTCGTCATCTTGGTGAAGTCGATATAGGCGTTACGGATCGGCGAGGAGATCGGCTTGGTGATTTCGCAGACGTCGACGATGCGGACCATGGTGGTTGGCTTTCATTGCCCCCCGTCATTGCCTGCAACAAACGCGAAGCGTTTGTTGCAGGCAATGACGGTTGAGAGATCAGAGCGTCAGCTCGACGCCTTGTCGCGAAAATACGGTTCGACCGGGCCATGCACCTTGATGGTCAGCGGATTGCCGAAGCGGTCCTTGGCATTCCCGGCGGTGACGCGCACCCAGCCCTCGCTGATGCAATACTCTTCCACATTGGTCTTCTCGGCGCCTTTGAAGCGGATGCCGACGTCGCGCGCCAAAATCTCTTCATTGTAGTACGGGCTGCTCGGATTGACCGAGAGACGGTCGGGGAATTGATCGCTCATGATTTTGCTCGCTTCGTTCACAAAAGTGCCTCGATTTCTTTTCGGATTCCTTCGGGCGTCGCAGTCGGCGCGTAGCGCCCCACCACCTTGCCGGATCGGTCGACCAGGAACTTGGTGAAATTCCACTTGATCGACGGACCGAGCAGTCCCGATTTTTCGTTTCGCAGATATTGATACAGCGGATGCGCACCTGAGCCGTTGACGTCGATCCTGGCGAACATCGGAAACGTCACCGCATATTTGGTTTCGCAGAATTGTTCGATCTGGCGGGCGTCGCCCGGCTCCTGCGCGCCGAACTGGTTGCAGGGAAAACCGAGCACCGAAAAGCCGCGTGGACCCAGTTGCTGCTGCAGCGCCTGCAAGCCCTTGTATTGCGGCGTGAACCCGCACGCGCTCGCGGTGTTGACGATCAAGAGCACCTGACCCTCGAACCGCTTCAGCGGCACCTCGTCACCGGCAAGCGACTGCGCCGTAAAATCATAAACGCCGGGCATCGTGTTCTCTTCCGTTAGACGGCCGGATCGATCACCGCCGATGGCGTACCGCCGGCCTCGATCGCCTCGCCCGCGGCAAGGCAGAGATCCTCGCGAAAGCGGCCGGAGACGATCTGGACACCGACGGGAATCCGCCCGACCAGCCCGGTCGACACCGTTAGCCCGGGCAGGCCCATGCAGGGAATAGCGATTTGTGGCATTTGCGCGTGCCAGACCCGGGCAAAGGACGCCTCGTCCTTGCGATCGAGATGATCGGGAAACGGCAATTCGCCGGACACCGGCATCAGCAGCACCGCGTATCGCTCGAAAAATTCCTGCCATTCCCGCGTCAGCGTCGCGCGCCGCGTCAACGTTTTGGAAAGGTCGAACGGAAACACTTTTGACCGGTTGCCGCGCAGGCAGGCGAGCGCGCCGGGATCGCCTTCGCGCTCGGCGGTTGCCAGTTGCGCCTCGTAGCCGTCGCCGAGCCAAAGCTTGGTGTTGAGTTCGGCGGCCTCGCGCAGCGGCGGCGTGTTGGAGATCTCCTCCACCGTCCATCCCGCGCGTTCGAGGCGTTTAGCGGCATCCGCCACCGCGGCCTTCACTTCCGGAACCGGATCGAGGCCGTCAGGATTGAGACACAGCGCAGCGCGCTTCGGCATGACAGGGCCTTGCAGCGGCGCCGGCACCCACCACGGATCGCGCGCATCGCGGACCGACATCGCCGCCAGCGCGATCCGGATATCGGCGATGGTGCGCGCCAGCGGACCCGACACCGCGCAGAGCTGCGGACCGATGGTCCGCTCGGGCAAGGCGGCATTGAACGCCGGAATACGGCCGAGCGTCGGCCGCAGGCCATGCACGCCGCAGGCATAGGCCGGATAGCGGATCGATCCCGCGATATCGGTGCCATGGGCGATATGGCCGATGCCGGCTGCGACCGCGGACGCCGCACCGCCGGACGAGCCGCCCGGCGTGATGCCGGGATCGCGCGGATTTTTGGTGTCGCCATGAATGAGATTGGTGGTGAACCAGCGGTAGGAGAACGCCGGGCAGTTGGTGCGGCCGAGAATGACGGCGCCGGCTTTAAGCAAATTGTCGACCACCGGGTTGTTGACCGCCGCGATGGTGTCGCGCTGCAGCTTCAGCCCGTTGGTAGTGGCAAAGCCTTGCTGGTCGACATTGACCTTGACCGTGATCGGTACGCCTGCCAGCGGCCCCAGTTCCTCGCCCCGCCCGACCGCGGCGTCGATCGCGGCAGCCTGCGCCAGCACCTCCGACGGCCTGTGGTCGATGACGGCGTTGAGCTTAGGATTGACCGCGTCCAGCCGGGCCAGCGCCGCGGTCGCTGCCTCCGTGGCCGAGACCTTTTTCGACTTGATCAAGGCGGCCAGATCGACCGCCGACAGACGCCAGATATCCTGCATTCGAAACCCCGTTTGACGCCGTCTTGTAGCGCCGACGGGACGGCAACGCCAGCGGGGGCCGGCGAAGGTATCACCGCACGCGGGCGATGTAATAAGCGAGATCGGCGATCTGCTCTTTGCCGACCGACCCCATGACGTCGGCCATGGTGCCGTCATAGCCGTGACGGCTGTTGTCCTTGTATTCACCCAGCGTCTTGGCGAGATAATCCTCGCGCTGGTTGGCGATCCGCGGGACGTTTTCCTTGCCGGAAAAATCGCGGTTATGGCAGTTGTTGCAGAGATATTGCTGTGCCAGCGCCTGGCCGCGCTGCATCCGCGCGGGCTCGCCGGCATCGACGGGGGGCGCGGGCTTCGGCATCCGGGCGATGAAATCGGAAAAGGCGCGGAGGTCGTCGTCGGTCAGCGCCTTCGCCATTTCATTCATCGGCTCGAAGACGCGCAGCTTCTCGCGAAACATGAAGAGCTGGATCAGCGCATACGGCGCCTGCTGGCCGCCGAGCGAGGGGATGTTTTCGGTTTCGGACTGCCCTTTTTCGCCGTGACAGGCGAGGCAGGGCGTAACCCGTTCCTGCAACGTCTCGGCGCCGGCGGAAGCTGCGATCAAGGCAAATGCCAGTGCCGTTATTGTCTTACGCATCGGCCTACCCCGGCGTTCCAAAAAGTGACGAAGCAATCCAGCGCCTCGACGCAGGATTGCTTCGCTCGCAATGTCGGCCTTTTGACGACATTACCGCCCAGCCACCTTCTGTTTGCCGTAGGTGATGCGATAGACGGCGCCGTTCCAGTCGTCGGAGACCAGCAGCGAACCGTCCTTCAGTTGCATCACGTCGACGGGACGGCCGATGTACTTGTTGTCTTCGAGGAAGCCGGTGATGAGCGGCTCCATCGACTTCACGGTGCCGTCCTTGTTCAGCTTGACGACGACGACGTCACCGCCCTGCTTTTTCGATTTATTCCACGAGCCGTGGCGCGCGACGATGATCGCGTTCTTGTAGGCTTTCGGGAACATGCTGCCGGTATAGAACCGCATGCCGAGCGCTGCGACGTGCGGGCCCATCAGGCCGGCCGGCGCGGTGTAGTCCTTGCAATCCTTGCCCCAGCCGAGCTCCTGGTCGATGATGTTGCCCTGCAGGCAATAGGGCGCGCCGAAATGTTCGCCGGCCTTGGTGACGCGGTTGAGTTCGTCCTCCGGGACCGTCTCCGACAACCAGTCGCGGCCGTTGTCGGTGAAGTACATCTGCTTGTTTTCCGGATTCCAGTCGAAGCCGACCGTGTTGCGCACGCCGCGCACGTAAACCTCGGCGCCCGAACCATCCAGGTTCATGCGGCGGATCTGGCCGTGGTCTTCGTCGTGCAGCACGTTGTTGCCGGGCTGCCCGACCGGAACATACAACTTGTTGTCGGGCCCGATGGCGATGAACTTCCAGCCATGGGCTTCGTCCTTGGGCAGCTTGTCGTAGATCATCGTCGGCTTAGGCGGGCTGTCGAGATTGTCTTCCACCTTGTCGATCTTGGAGACCTTTGACAGCTCCGCGATGTAGAGCGTGCCGTCCTTGAACGCGACGCCGTTCGGACGATAGAGGCCCGTGGCAATCACCTTCACCGAGCGTTTGCCGTCCTTGTTTTCGATGCCATAGACCTTGTCGACGAGCCGGCTGCCGACGAACACCGTGCCCTTGTCGCCAAGCGCCAGCGAGCGCGCGTTGGCCATCCCGGCGGCATAGACCTCGATGTTGAAGCCGGGCGGCAGTTTCAGTTTCGCCGTCGGCAGCTTGTCCGGCGCCGCGGCCAGCGGCGGCGGCGCAACGGGTGCGAGCTTGGCGGCGGCCTCATTGTCAGGGCGTCCGATCATGGGCGAGCCCGGAGGCAACGGAGCTGGCGCGGCCGCCGGTGCTGCACCAGCCGCGGGCGCGGCGGGCTGCTGGGCGACGGCACTGAATGTGAATGCACTGAAGAAAGCACCGGCCAGCAACAGGCTGCGCGATGCCGACGAATAGCTCATCATGACGTTCTCCCCTGGCGGAAGCCGTTTTCCTCGCGCGGGCAAGCAGTGCCGGCGCCGGTGGCTTTACCGGGCCGCAGTCTCCGACATTTATCCGTATATTTGCAATCGGAAACATGGTCAGCCGCGCCATCAGAATAGATCGCGATAGGCGGTGTAGTCCGCGCGTCATTCCGGGGGGATGCGAACCAATGCCCGTGGATCAGTGCTTGGTGATCGGGCCCGAGGGGTTATCGAGCAGAACGGCTTCCGTGAACGGAAACTCCAGCACGATCTCGCCTTCGTCGTCGGTCACTTCGATCGTGGCCTTCAACAGCGCGCCATTGGAACCTTCGGTTTTCAGGAGTTCCTGGATCATGGCGCGCGCCATTTCCCAGGCGCGGTCGGGATCCCGCAGCACTTCGCCATCGGGATCGGGAATCAGCTCATCGCCGATACGGGTGTTGAAAAAATAACGTGGCATCGGCGAAAACCCTGTCTCCATCATAAGGCCCCGCAACCGGGGGCCGCTGTCCTCACAAGTTCTTTATCTGGAGCCGGCAGCGCTCCTCTTGCAGTCCCTTGGCATTAAAAATCATCATTTGCGGCGGCGCCAGCAACGGCGAAATGGTTGATCCCACGTTGTTTTGAGCGGAATGCCCGCACAACTCCGTGAATTCTTTTTGCGTTGCAGCATAAAACGGGCAGAGATTTATGCAAAAGATTTAACTGGCGAACTTTTCGATCCGCAGTACCTTATCTCCTGAGGGCGGAATTCGTCCGGTACCAAAAGGAGCGCGAAATGGCCTGGAAAGCACCGAAAATCGTCGAAGTGTCGGTCGGCATGGAAATCAACATGTATATGTGCGCGACCCGCAAGTAAGCGGCAGCGTCACTTTACATCTCACGCAGGTGGACCTCCGGGCCTGACACGTTCCCGATAGTGGGAGTGTGTCTTGGCCCGCGTCCACCTCGTGGCGTTCACTGACCGTATCGCTTGGCGAGCAGTCGCCCGACAAGTTTGTATCTCGCGTTTGAATTCCAGGAGACGGTTCATGCTTCGCGTCGTCGTCCTGGGCGCCGCGGCAGGTGGCGGTGTTCCGCAGTGGAACTGCGGATGTCCGGTATGCCGGATAGCCAGAGCCGATCACCCTGAACTCAGAAGTACCCAGGCCTCGATCGCGGTCAGCGCCGACGGCGAGCATTGGTTCCTGATCAACGCGTCGCCCGACCTGCGCCAGCAACTGATCGTTACCCCGCAGCTCCATCCCAAAGCCGGCCAGCTCAGGCACAGCCCGATAGCAGGCGTGATCCTGACCAACGGCGAAATCGACGCCGTCGCCGGATTGCTGTCGATGCGTGAGGGGTCGCCCTTCACGCTCTACGCCCATGAGCGGGTGCTTGCGATTCTGAAATCCAACAGCATCTTTAACGTGCTGGGCGAAAACAACGTCAGGCGCCAGCCGATCGAGGTGGACAGCGCGTTCGAACCTGCCCTGCCCGACGGCTCGCCGTCCGGCATGGAGATTTTACCGTTTGAGGTTCCCGGCAAGGGTGCCTGGTATCTCGAAGGCAAGGCGCACCCCTCCGGTGCCGATGGCGCGGGCGATACGCTCGGGCTTCGGATTCTGGACAAGACAAGCGGCAAGTACTTCTATTTCCTGGCCGCCTGCGCGCGGGTGACCGACGACGTGAAATCAAGGCTCAACGGCGCGGCATTAGTGTTCTTCGACGGCACGGTGTGGCGCGACGATGAATTGATCGTGGCGGGACTGGGCAACAAGACGGGACAGGAAATGGGTCATATCTCGATGTCAGGCGATCACGGTGCGATCGAAAGCCTTGCCGGGATCGACATCGGCCGAAAAGTGTTTTTGCATATCAACAATTCCAACCCGGCTTTGCTGCACGGTTCGGACGAGCGCAAGGCCACGGAGAAAGCCGGCTGGCAGATCCCGGCCGATGGCATGGAGATCACGCTGTGAACGTCGTGGCGAAACCTGAAATGACCGCACCTGGTATGACCGCGCTGTCGATCGGCAAGGGCATCACGCTCAATAATGCCGAGGAACTGGAAGCGATGCTCCGCCACATCGGCGCGACGCGCTATCACAACCTGCATCCGTTCCACCGGCTGCTGCATGGCGGCAAGCTCAACCGGGGCCAGGTGCAGGCCTGGGCGCTGAACCGCTATTATTACCAGAGCACGATCCCGCTGAAGGACGCGATGGTGATCTCGCGGTTCCGCGACCGCGCCACCCGCATCGAATGGCGGCATCGGATCGAGGACCACGACGGCGATCCCGGCAATGAAGGCGGTATCGATCGCTGGCTCAAGCTGACAGAGGGCCTTGGCCTGGACAGCGGCTATGTCGAATCGACCGAAGGCATTTTGCCGGCGACGCGGTTTGCGGTGGAGGCCTATGTGCATTTCTGCCGCGACAAGTCGCCGCTCGAGGCCATCGCCTCCTCTCTGACGGAACTGTTCGCGCCGAACCTGCACGAAGAACGCATTTCGGGCATGCTGCAGCATTACGATTTCGTCAATCCGGACATCATGAGCTATTTCAGCCGCCGCCTGACCCAGGCGCCGCGCGACGCCAATTTTGCGCTGGATTACGTCAGGCAGCATGCCACGACGCCCAAAGAGCGTGAGGCGGTCTGCAATGCGCTGATCTTCAAGACCAATGTGCTATGGGTTCAGCTCGACGCGCTGTATCATGCCTATGTCGAGGGCCACATTCCGCCCGGCGCGTTCGTGCCAAAGGGGAACTGAGATCGATGGCTGTAAGCCGCAACATCAGCGTCAGCGAGGCGAGCCGGCCGAAATTGCCGCGCCACGCCAAGCTGAAGTTCGATGAGACGCGGCAGGTCTGGGTGATCCTCGCCCCCGAACGGGTGCTGGCGCCGGACGAGATCGCAGTCGAAGTGCTGCAGCTCTGCGACGGCGTCCGTAGCGTTTCCGACATGATCGACCAGCTTGCCGCCAAATACGCCGCGCCCCGCGAGGCGATTGCCACCGACGTGATGGCGATGCTGCAGGACCTCGCCGACAAGGGCTTTCTCACCGAAGCGCGCGAGAAGACGTCATGAGCGAGCTGATCGCAGACGGTAAGGCGACGCCAGCCCCTCACGACGGGCTCGCGATCCTGGAATCGCGCCGTTCGACGGCGGAGACCTTTGGCATTCCGCTGGCGGTGCTCGCCGAACTAACGCACCGCTGCCCGCTGCAATGCCCCTATTGCTCCAATCCAGTGGAGCTCGATCGCGGCGGCACCGAGCTGACGACAGAAGAGTGGAAAAGGGTTCTGACGGAGCTCGCCGAAATCGGCGTGCTGCAGATCCACTTTTCCGGCGGCGAGCCGACCGCGCGCAAGGATATCGTCGAACTGGTGCAGCATGCCAGTGACGTTGGGCTTTACAGCAATCTCATTACGTCAGCGGTGTTGCTGACCAGAGAGAAGCTTTCGGCGCTGGCCGATGCCGGCCTGTGCCATGTGCAGATCAGCTTTCAGGGCAACGAGCCCTTGGTCGCCGACCGCGTCGCCGGCCTCAAGAACGCGCATCAAAAGAAGATCGAAGCCGCGAAATGGACGCGCGAACTCGAACTGCCGCTGACGGTCAATGCGGTGATGCACCGGCAGAACCTGCATCAGCTGTCAGACATCATCCAGATGGCGGTCGACCTCGACGCCGATCGGCTGGAGGTGGCAAACGTCCAGTACTACGGCTGGGCGCTGAAGAACCGCGCGGCGCTGATGCCGACGATGCAACAGATCGAGGAAACCAGCCGCATCGTCGAGGACGCCACGATCAGGCTGAAGGGAATTCTGGCGATCGACTATGTGGTGCCTGACTATTACGCGCTGCGGCCGAAGAAATGCATGGGCGGCTGGGGCCGGCAGTTCTTCAACATCTCACCCGCCGGCAAGGTGTTGCCGTGTCACGCGGCCGAGTCGATCACCGGGCTCGAATTCGAGTCGGTACGCTCAAATCATTCGATCGCCTGGATCTGGCAGAATTCCGAAGCCTTCAATCGCTATCGCGGCACCGGCTGGATGCCCGAGCCGTGCCAGAGCTGCGAATTCAAGGAGATCGACTTCGGCGGTTGCCGCTGCCAGGCCTTTGCGCTGACCGGCGATGCCGGCAATACCGATCCGGCCTGTACGCTGTCGCCGATGCACGAGCAGATCTTCAAAGCCGCCGAGTCCGAGGCTGCCGCCGACAATAATCGTTTCCTCTATCGCAATTTCGCCGGCGGCACGCTGGAGACGGAAGGCGAGCATGGCGCCTGACGCCGACGCCCGAAAATCCGCTCACCGCGCCGATCCCTTTGCACCGCTGACCTCGGAGCAGCTCGTGGTCGGTGACGGCCACGATATCTATGTCGAGAGCGTCGGCCGCACCGGCGGCATTCCCGCGGTCTATCTGCATGGCGGCCCCGGCAGCGGCTGCCAGCCTGACCACCGCCGGCTGTTCGATCCCGAGCGTTTCCACGCCGTGCTGTTTGACCAGCGCGGCGCCGGCCGCAGCCATCCCAAGGGCGGACGCGACGCCAACACGCTGCCACATCTGATCGCGGACATGGAGATGATCCGCGAAAAGTTCGGTTTCGAACGCTGGATGGTGGTGGGCGGCTCCTGGGGCGCAACGCTGGCGCTGGCCTATGCGCAGGCTCATCCCGATCGCGTCAGCGGCATCGTGCTGCGCGCCACCTTCCTCGGCACCATCAGGGAAATCGAAAACGGTTTTCTCGACGTACTGCCCCGCTTTTTCCCCGGACTTTACGACGACTTCCTCGGCGTATTGCCGGAAGCCGAGCGCGCGCGGCCGATCGAGGCGTATTTCCACCGCATCCTCGATGCCGATCCTGCCGAGCACGGCCCCGCCGTGCGGGCCTGGGGCCAGACCGAGGGTATTCTGTCCGAGCACGCGCCGAGCCGCAGCCGGCTCGATCTGTCGTCGTCGCGCGCTTTGCCCGCCACGCCGTTCATGGAAGCGCATTATTTCGCCAACAACAGTTTTATGCAGCCGGACCAGTTGATGCGCGAAGCCGGCAAACTCGCGGGCATCCCCGGCATCATCGTGCAGGGCCGCTACGATCTGCTATGCCCGCCCGCGACATCGCATGCGCTCGCCGCCGTCTGGCGTGAGGCCGAAATTCGCGTCGTCGAAGGCGCCGGCCACACGCTGTACGACCCCGGCGTCCGCGACGCTGTAATGAAGTCGATCGCGGATATGGCTTCCAGAATCACGCGATAGAGGAATCTTGACATGCCCCTCGCCGGAAAAGGCATGCTGCTGACGTCGATGAATGTCGATGCCGCTGACGAAGCCGAGTTCAATCGCTGGTACGATCGCGAACATCTCGAAGAGCGCGTTGCGATTCCCGGATTTCTCGAAGCCCGGCGCTATATCGCGCACCAAGGCAATCCGAAATATCTCAGCCTCTACTCCACCGAAACGTTCGAGGTGCTGGACAGCCCCGCCTACCGCACAGCGCTTGCCAACCAGACCGCGTGGTCGAAGGCCAACATCGCCCGCTTCAAGGACATGATCCGCGGCGTCGCGCGGATCACCATCAGCCGAGGCACCGGCCGCGGTGCTGTGCTCGGCATCCTCCGTCTGCGCCCTTCCTCCGGCGGCGGCGACACATTGCGCGCGGCGTTGCGGGAACAACTCGATCCCGCACAACTCGACGGGGTCATCTCCATGCACCTCCTGGAGAACGATCCGGCATTGTCAAAACCGCTCACCGACAATCCATCGGCGTCCGATCCCGGCGCGGGCGACTGGTTCGTGCTGATCGACGCCACCGATGTGAGCGCGGTTCCGGCAGCAATGGCGCGTTTCGCCGCATTCAAATCGCAGACGGTATCCAGCGGCATCTACAAACTGATGTTTGATCTGGCGAAGAGCGATTTGGGCGGCTGACACGGCCCGCCTCAGGCGGCGCCGCCACCCGCCACGCTTCCGACCGTTGCGACAGGCTTGGGGGGCCATCCGAGCCGGGTGGCATGGCGCGTCAGAAACTCCCGCGTCCAGCGTTGTGCCGGCCGTTCGAGGTAGCGCCACACTGCCCACGCCAGCAATATCATCGCGGAGATGATCGTCAGCACCAGCGGCACGGCATCGGCGGGCGCCTGATGCTCGAACAGCACGTAGCCGAACTGCATGTGCAGCAGATAGAGCGGATAGGTCAGGCCGCCGAGCGCGAGGGTGACCCCTGCGGGGAGCGGCACGCGGCGCACCTGCGTGGCCAGGAATATGATCGCGATCGATGCGAGGCAGATCGCGACCACGATCCATTCGTCAAACACGCCGCCGGTATGCGGGGCAAGTTTCACAAGCTTGTGCAGGGCCTGAAACACGGCGGTGCCGATCGACAGTGCGAGCATTCCATAGAGCGTCGCACCACGGCGTCCCCGGTGAAATTCGTAAATCAGCAGGCCGACCGCGAAGAAGCCGCTGTCGTCGGCGAGGAATAACTTTTCGGCCCAGAGCGCATCGATGGTCAATTCATTGGCAAATGTGATGCCGAGCCAGATCAGGATGATGGTATCGATCCGGCGGGGAAACAGCCCGACGGCAATCAACACCGCGACCCAGGCATAAAACATCACCTCGATCACCAGCGACCAATAGGACGTGTCCACATAGGCCTGTCCGAACGCCGGTGCTGCAATGACCAGATTGGCAAACCATTGCGCCCAGGTGGCGTTGAAGTGCGGCGGCCCCAGAAACATGATCGCCAGGAACGTCAGCGTCATGCAGAAGACGAAGGTCGGATAAATGCGGCTGAAGCGGGCGATGGCGAAGCCTGCGGCCGTCCGCCCTTCGGCGGAATAGGCGATCACGAAGCCGCTGATGATGAAGAACACCGGCACGCCCAGAAAGCCGTATTTGGCAAAAGGCGCGAGCGCGGGAATGGCGGCCTGCGGTATCCCGTTCGTGGTCGGCCCCCAGAAGCCGAAATGATACAGAACGACGCCCAGCACCGCGACAAGACGAAGCAGATCTAGCGCTTCAACCCGTGATGTTTGACTGGCGGATGACGGCATGACGCTGTTGTTCCGGCCCGGGAACGACGAAAGCGCAATCGTATCGGTAGCCGGTGAAGGCGCCATTAACGAATGGCCGAAAAAATTGCGGCGCAGCATGTGCACTGCATCATTATTGTTCACGCGCCCGCCAGCAGGTGAAAGCTGGCGATCGCGCAAAATTGCCTTTGTGCGCGCTCTGGAATGGCTCTAATAAGATAAGCCTATGATCCAATTCAAAAACCACAAGAACGCCATCTAAGCGTTCGCAGGCAAAATAAGGCCGCGGTCCAATCGCTGGCGCGGATAGGTAGGAATGAAACCGACTGATATCTCGGCGCCGGACTACTTCCACAAAGTGGTCGATTGCCAATGGGCCTGCCCCGCACACACGCCAGTTCCCGAATACATCCGGTTGATTGCAGAGGGGCGTTATAGCGACGCCTATATGATCAACTGGAAATCGAACGTATTTCCCGGAATTCTGGGACGCACCTGCGATCGCCCGTGCGAGCCGGCCTGCCGCCGCGGCCGTGTCGAGGAAACACCGGTTGCGATCTGTCGCCTCAAGCGCGTTGCCGCCGACTTCAAGGACGACGTCAAGCATCTGATGCCGAAGCCGCTGGCGAAGAACGGCAAGCGCATCGCGCTTGTCGGCGGCGGTCCCGCCTCGCTCGCGGTGGCCCGCGATCTGGCGCCGCTCGGCTATCACTGCACGGTGTTCGATGCCGATCCCAAGGCCGGCGGCATGATGCGCAGCCAGATTCCGAAATTCCGGCTGCCGGATCAGGTCATCGACGAGGAAACCGATTACGTCCTCAACCTCGGTGTCGAATTCAAGGGCGGTCACCGCATCGACAGCCTGAAGAAGCTGCTCGGCGAAAATTATGATGCCGTCTTCGTCGGCTCCGGCGCCCCGCGCGGCCGCGAACTCGACCTTCCCGGCAGCAAGGAAGCTGCCGCCAACATCTTCATCGGCATCGAATGGCTGTCCTCGGTGTCGTTCGGCCATGTCGAGAAGATCGGCAAGCGTGTCATCGTGCTTGGCGGCGGTAACACCGCGATGGATTGCTGCCGCACCGCGCGCCGCCTCGGCGGCGAACAGGTCAAGGTCGTCGTGCGTTCCGGTTTTGAGGAAATGAAGGCGAGCCCTTGGGAAAAGGAAGACGCCCTCCACGAGGATATTCCGATCCTCAACTACATGGTGCCGGTCGCGTTCACCCACGACAACGGCAAGCTCACCGGCGTCACTTTCCAGAAGGTGAAGGCCGAATATGACGCCAAGGGCCGCCGCAACCTGGTGCCCTCGGGCGAGCCGGACGAGACTATCCCCTGCGACGACGTTTTGGTCGCCGTCGGTCAGGAGAACGCCTTCCCCTGGATCGAGCGTGACTGCGGCATCGAATTTGACAAGTGGAACATGCCGCAGGTCGATCAGACGACCTTCGCCTCGACCAATCCGAAGGTGTTCTTCGGCGGCGACGCGGCGTTCGGTCCCAAGAACATCATCTGGGCGGTCGCGCACGGCCACGATGCCGCGCTGTCGATCCACAAGATGCTGTCCGGCGAGGACATCAACGAGCGTCCGCTGCCCGAGGTGCATGTCTCCTCGCAGAAGATGGGCATCCACGAGTGGAGCTACGACAACGACGTCTCGGTCGACCACCGCTACAAGGTGCCGCATCGTGACAAGGTGATCGCGCTAAAGGACATCCGCACCGAGGTCGAGCTCGGCTATGACGTCAAGCTGGCGCTCGGCGAGGCGCAACGCTGTCTGAACTGCGACATCCAGACGGTGTTCTCGGCGCCGGCCTGCATCGAATGCGACGCCTGCGTCGACATCTGCCCGATGGATTGCATCTCCTTCACCGAGAACGGCGAGGAAGACGACTTGCGGCAGCGGTTGAAGGCGCCCTCGCCGCACCACGACCAGGCGCTTTATGTCTCCGGCGACCTCAAGACCGGCCGCGTCATGGTAAAAGACGAAGACGTCTGCCTGCATTGCGGGCTGTGCGCCGAACGTTGTCCCACCGGTGCCTGGGACATGCAGAAATACCTCATCGATATGACTCACGCGGGAACATCATGTCCGTCCAAAGCCCGATCAGCAGCATAAACGACTTCGTCGTCCGGTTCGCCAACGTCAACGGTTCGGGCTCGGCAAGCGCCAACGAACTGTTCGCGCGGTCGATCCTGCGCCACGGCGTGCCGGTTAGCCCGCGCAACATCTTTCCCTCCAACATCCAGGGCCTTCCAACCTGGTACGAGGTGAGGGTGACCGAAGCCGGCCATCTCGGCGCCCGCGGCGGCGTCGACTTGATGGTGGCAATGAACCCGCAGACCTGGGACAAGGACGTCGCTTCGATCGAGACCGGCGGCTACCTGTTCTACGACTCGACCAAGCCGATGCCGTCGTCGAAATTCCGCGCGGACATTAACGTGATCGGCGTGCCGCTGACCGCGATCACCAACTCGACCTATACCGATCCGCGCCAGCGTCAGCTGTTCAAGAACATCATCTATCTCGGCGCGCTCTGTGCGCTGCTCGACATGGACCCGAAGCTGATCGAGCAGTTGTTCAGCGAGCAGTACAAGGGCAAGGAAAAGCTGCTGTCCTCCAACGTCCACGCGCTGGCGCTGGGCCGCGACTGGGCGTTGCAGAACCTGAAATGCCCGATCGGGCTGCGGGTGAAGAAGGC
>JBBRSX010000034.1:0-46998 GCA_038244925.1 Hyphomicrobiales bacterium
GATTTGCCGCGAAGGTCGATGGTGACCGTTTCTTCCGCCTTCATATCGTCGAGGCGGGAGAGGATCATATTCAGCGTCTTGTCGGCGTCGGGTTGCGCCTTCAAGGCCGCAGCTTTGGTCGATGTTTTACGCGTGGTTTTCGGAGCAGGCTTGACCTTGGAAACCTTGGCTTTGGAAACCTTGGGTAAAACAGACTTGGACAATACAGATGTGGCCAGGGACCATTCCTTTCACTGTATCGCGAACGCCGAATCCTGACGTCCACGGGTTATATTAGGCATGTGGGGTTAACGGTTTCAATATTCCAGTGAACTCCGCTGCCGGTTGAGACCCAACTGTCACTTCTTTGCCTTCCAGCTGCCGTCCGGGTTCCGCAGGCCGGTCGAAGAAAGGCTCGATTTCATGCCGGTGAGGAAAACCCAGGCGGGAGCGTGCTGATCTGGTAGCCGGGCCGCCTGATTCTCAGGCAACCGATAGCGCGCGAGCGCCTGTGCGGCGGGTGCGGCAAGCGCCCGAAAACTCTGTGGCGGACGGTCGATCACTGCGATCGGCACCTCGGAAGCGATGCGCCGCCAATTCTGCCAGCGATGGAATTGCGCAAGATTGTCAGCGCCCATGATCCAGACGAAGCGCAAGCCGGAAGCGCGGCGGCGCAGGTAAGAGATGGTATCGACAGTGTAGCGGACGCCGATGACAGCTTCGAGACAGCTGATATCGATGCGCGGATCGTCGGCCATTTCGCGTGCGGCACGCATCCGCGCGTCGAGATCGTGCAGCGCGTCCGTTGACTTGAGCGGATTGCCCGGGGTCACCAGCCACCACACCCGATCCAGCTTCAGTCGCTTGATCGCGAACAGGCTGATGGCGCGGTGCGCCTCATGCGGCGGATTGAACGAGCCGCCGAGCAGGCCGATCCGCATGCCGTTGCTGTAGAGCGGGATGGCCTGCGAGACCGATTGCGACGCGACCGAAGGTGGCTTCAACGCGGCCACCGCATGCATTTGCCTGAAAACGCGAGCGGGTTCACGGCCGCGTCTGCCCGGTGCCGTGGACGCGATATTTGAAGCTGGTCAGTTGCTCGGCGCCAACCGGGCCGCGGGCGTGGAACTTGCCGGTGGCGATGCCGATCTCGGCGCCGAAACCGAACTCGCCACCGTCGGCGAACTGCGTCGAGGCGTTATGCAGCACGATCGCGGAATCGACCTCGTTGAGGAATTTCTGCGCGGCTGCGGCGTCCTCGGTCACGATCGCATCGGTGTGATGCGAGCCGTGATCGTGAATATGCGCGATCGCCTCGTCGAGGCCGTCAACGACGCGCGCGGCGATGATGGCGTCCTCGTACTCGGTGTCCCAGTCCTCATCGGTAGCGGGTTTTACCCTGTTGTCGGCGCGCTGCACGGCATCGTCGCCGCGTACCTCGCAGCCGGCATCGATCAGCATCTCGACCAGCGGCTTCAGGCTGGTCGCGGCACCGGCGCGATCGACCAGCAGGGTCTCGGCGGCGCCACAGACGCCGGGCCGGCGCATCTTGGCGTTGAGCACGATCTTCTTGGCCATGTCGAGATTGGCGGAACGATCGACATAGACGTGGTTGACGCCTTCGAGATGCGCGAAAACAGGCACCCGCGCCTCGGCCTCGACGCGCGCGACCAGGCTCTTGCCGCCGCGCGGCACGATGACGTCGACGCTGCCGTTCAGTCCGGTCAGCAGCAGGCCCACCGCGGCGCGGTCGCGGGTCGGCACCAGCGTGATGGCGGCTTCGGGCAGGCCCGCCTCGCGAAGACCCTGTACCAGGGAGTCATGGATGGCGCGGCAGGAACGGAAACTGTCGGAGCCGCCGCGCAGGATCACGGCGTTGCCGGATTTCAGGCACAGCACGCCTGCGTCGGCGGCAACATTGGGACGGCTTTCGAAAATCACGGCAATCACGCCGAGCGGCACCCGCACGCGTTCGATGGTCATGCCGTTGGGGCGCTGCCAGCTCTCGGTGACGGCGCCGATGGGATCGGCGATGCCGCGCACGGTCGTGACACCGTCGGCCATCGCCTCGATGCGCGCCGGCGTCAGCGTCAGGCGATCGATGAAAGCCGACGTCGCGCCACCGGCGCGGACCTCGGCGACATCCTCGGCATTGGCGGCCAGGAGCGCGGCTGCACGGCTGCGGATCGCGCGCGCGATCGCGTCGAGCGCCCTGTTCTTCTGTTCCGGCGAGGCAAGCGCCAGCACCCGTGCGGCGGCGCGGGCGCGGGCAGCGAGTTCGGTCATCAAAGCGGGCAGATCGGCGTTGCCGTCGATAGCCTTCAGCGGCGCGGTCATGGGAAGTCTCGGGCTTAGTTAAGGCCATGTTCTAGCATGGAAATCGAGGACTTGGCGAGGTCCGGAACCGGCATGGCAGCTGGGCGGTCCGGAAAACCGAAGGTCGGCCAATGGCCGAACGGGCTTGATCATAAGCCAAATCTGGATTGGCTTGTCTTGAACGAGAATAGCATTAAGTACTACTTTATGATATCAGGAGTTCACCATGGCCACCAGTTACAGCATCGGCAAGCATTTCGAATCGTTCATCGAAAACCTGATCGAGAGCGGTCGCTATTCTACCGCGAGCGAAATCATGCGCGACGGATTGCGTCTGGTGGAGGAGCGCGAGCAGCGTCGCCAGGCCAAGCTTGAGGCGTTGCGCGCCGAGATTCAGAAGGGCTTCGACAGCGGTCCGGCTGAAGAGGTTGGTGACATGTTCGAAAGGATCAAGGCAGAAGGACGAAAACGTCCGGCGGCCAGGAATGGCAAATAGCCCGCGCAAGAGTCCGCAAGCCGAGATTGACATTACCGCGATCTGGAACTTTATCGCCGAGGACAGCATCACGGCCGCGGACGCACTGATCAATCGTATTGAAGGTGCGTTCGACACGCTGGCGTCGAACCCGCTCGCCGGCCGTGCGCGAGATAATTTGGCGTCAAATCTACGAAGCTTGCCCGTCGGAAGCTATATCATCTTTTACCTGCCGTTATCTGACGGCATAAATGTCATCCGCGTTATGAACGGCCGGCAAGAAATCGATGCCGACGACATGGCGTGATGCCTACGCAGAATCCGTCAGCCTCGGACCGCCCACCACCAGATCGTCGCGGTGGATCATCTCGGCCCGGCCGCTGACGCCCAAAATCACCATCACATCAGGTGACGAGCGGCCTTTGATCTTTTCGGCGTCCTCGGCGTCATAAGCAATCAGACCGCGGCCGATTTCGTGGGTATCGGGGCCGCGTACCACCACGGCATCGCCACGGGCGAACTGGCCGTCGATCCGGATCACGCCGGCCGGCAGCAGGCTCTTGCCGGCGCGCAGGGCGGCGACCGCGCCGGCGTCGATGGTCAGTGTGCCCTTCGGCTCCAGCGAACCTGCGATCCATCGCTTCCGCGCCGTCACCGGATTAGCGGGCGTCAGGAACCAGGTGCAGCGGCCGCCGTCGGCGATGGCCTGCAGCGGATGCGCGATCTTGCCCGACGCGATCAGCATATGCGTGCCGGCGGTGGTCGCGATCTTGGCGGCCTCGATCTTCGTATACATGCCGCCGCGCGACAGATCGGATTCGGCCGCGCCCGCCATCGCCTCGATTTCGGAGGTGACGGATTCCACGATCGGAATCAGTTTCGCGTTCGGGTTGGCGCCGGGCGGCGCGTCATAGAGGCCGTCGATGTCGGACAGCAGGACCAGCAGATCGGCGCTCGCCATGGTGGCGACGCGCGCGGCGAGGCGATCATTGTCGCCATAGCGGATTTCGTTGGTGGCGACCGTGTCGTTCTCGTTGATCACAGGTACCGCGCGCCATTCCAGAAGTTTGGCGATGGTGGAGCGGGCGTTGAGGTAGCGGCGGCGTTCCTCGGTGTCCTGCAGCGTCACCAGAATCTGACCGGCGCCGATGCCGTGATTGCCGAGCACCTCCGACCAGATCCGCGCCAGCGCGATCTGCCCGACCGCCGCAGCGCCCTGGCTTTCCTCGAGTTTCAAGGGCCCGCGCGGCAGTTTCAGCCGGCTGCGGCCGAGCGCGATCGAACCTGAAGACACCACCAGAACGTCGCGGCCCTCGCCATGCAGTTTTGCGATATCGGCTGCCAGCGCCGCCAGCCACGCCGCGCGGACTTCGCCCTTGTCGGAATCGATCAGCAGCGACGAGCCGACCTTGACGACGATGCGACGAAAGTTTTTTAGCGCAGGGCGTTTCATGGGCTTGGCCGGATGCGGCGGAGTGTGAAGCAATACGCGCCGCATCCATGATTTGGAAGTGGCGCGATCGCGGGAAGGCCTGGTTAGAGCATGATCCGGAAAAGTGGGCACCGGTTTTCCCTCGGGACAAACGCGGAACGCGTTTGCCCGGAGATCATGCTCAAACAAGAAGATGACCGATGAGCATGATTCAACTCAGTTGAAGCATGCTCGAGGTTACGTCAGCCCATCACGAAGGCGTTCAGCTTGTTGCCCTCCGGGTCCCGGAAATAGGCCGCGTAGAATCCACCTTCGCCGCGTGGTCCCGGGGCGCCCTCGCAGGTGCCTCCGAGCGACAAGGCAAGCTTGTAGATGCTGTCGACCTGCGCCTTGTCCTTGGCGCCCAGTGCTACCATCACGCCGTTGCCGACCGACATCGGCTTGCCGTCGAACGGCTTGGTGAGGCCGATGCCGGCGCCGCCGCCGGGAGCGCCCCAGGCGATGAACGTATCCGACTCCATGAAGCGTCCGATGCCCATCTCGGCGGCGATCTTGTCATAGAAGACCGCAGCCTTTTTGAGGTCGTTGGTGCCCAACGTGACGTAACCGATCATGATGTCCTCCTGGTGTTAGGGCCGAGAATGGCAGCCGAATTTGACGCAGGTAAGTCAGCATCGCCGCTGACAGCCTTATGTCACCCTTGCGGGTTTGCCGGCGCCCACGGCTCGGCCTGCTGGGCGCCGCCCTTGGCCTTCAGCGAAACCGGCGCTTCGCCGATCACTTCGACCAGTGCCTTCAGCGCTTCCGGAACGCCTTCACCGGTCGCGGCCGAGACCAGCAGCGGCGTCTTCTTCGCGGCGCGCTTCAGCCGGTCCTTCTGCTTCTTCAGTTCGTCCGGCGTCACCGCGTCGATCTTGTTGAGTGCGACGATTTCGATCTTGTTGGCGAGGTCGCCTTCGTAGGCATCGAGCTCGGTTCGAACCGTCTTGTAGGCCTTGCCGGCGTGTTCGCAGGTGGCGTCGATCAGATGCAGCAGCACCCGGCAACGCTCGACATGACCCAGGAAACGATCGCCGAGGCCGGCGCCTTCATGGGCGCCCTCGATCAGGCCGGGAATATCGGCCAGCACGAATTCGCGGCCCTGCGCGTTCACGACGCCGAGTTGCGGATGCAGCGTGGTGAAGGGATAGTCCGCGATCTTCGGCTTCGCCGCGCTGACGACCGAGAGGAAGGTCGACTTGCCCGCATTGGGCAGGCCGACCAGGCCGGCATCCGCGATCAGTTTCAGCCGCAGCCAGATCCAGCGTTCCTCGCCTTCCTGACCGGGATTGGCGTTGCGCGGCGCGCGGTTGGTCGAAGACTTGAAATGCGCGTTGCCGAAACCGCCATTGCCGCCTTCGGCGAGTACGAACTTTTCGCCGAGCGTGGTGAAGTCGTGGATCAGCGTTTCGCGATCTTCGTCGATGATCTGCGTGCCGACCGGCACCTTGAGCACGATGGATTTGCCGTTGGCGCCATGGCGGTCCTTGCCCATGCCATTGGTGCCCTTCGGCGCCTTGAAGTGCTGCTGGTAGCGATAGTCGATCAGCGTGTTCAGGCCGTCGACCACTTCGATCACGACATCGCCGCCGCGGCCGCCGTTGCCGCCGGAGGGGCCGCCGAATTCGATGAATTTTTCGCGGCGAAACGCCACGCAGCCGTTTCCGCCGTCGCCGGAGCGGATATAGACCTTGGCTTCATCGAGAAATTTCATGGGTCACCATAGCGTTTTCGCGCGAAAAGAGCAGCGTTCGCGTCGCAATCAAGTTTACGCAGATTGCGTAGACTTATCAGCGCTAAACGCGTCAAAATATCGATTTGGAACATGGGGTGCTGTGCTGAGGCTCTAGGTAAGCCAAGGGAGCCAAAGCAGCAACCCTCCAGGCCCGCAACTTTGGCGAAAAGCCTTAATTTTCGGGCCGTTTTGAGGCTTTCGACGTTATTCGGGGTGCTTTTACGGCGATTTCTCCCACGCCGTCATCACCTCGTTGAAGACGTCCTCGCCGTGAACCCCTTCTCAGCAACGAAGATGCCGCGGTGCTGATTGGCATAGACCATGGGGATGTCGAACCAGCCGCGCTCCTTCAATAATTGCAGATTGCGCACGCGATCCGCGTCCCGGCCCGACAGCCCGAGCAGAAACGAACCGTCGGTGATCTTGACGGACGCGCCGGCGAGCGGGGTGCCGCGCGCCCGTTCCGTGAACTTCATCATGACGCCGGGTGCGGCAATGACCTTGCCGCCTGCCACGTCTGGCGGCAACGCGAACCTTACTTCCACCAAGTGGCTGGCAGGCAGGATTTGTCGGTATTGCGCCGGATATCGATTGCTATTTTCATCCTCATGTCCGGGACGTCGGCGTCGCGGTGAATGGCCAGTTCGTCCGGTTGTCCGGCGGCTGTGATCCGATCGATACGCCATGCAACCAGGCCCGGATGCGGCTCGCCTTGTGGATCGGTGATGGTCTCGTTGAGGACGAGAGCTTGACCAAGTGGAATCTCTTCCGACCTGGAAGCTGTGGCCAAGAGCATCGCTGTCAGAGTTGCGGCAAAAAATAACGCCGTCATCCGCCGGATGCCCAAACACTGCGGTATTAGACCACGCTCCATACCGATCATCAACATCACCGAATTCTCGCCAAGATTGTGTTGATCGCAAAACTACCGGAGCAGGCAGGGACCGACAAGAGCAGCGTCAGGTCGGCGTGTTATCGTCGTCCTGTTTAGCCTTGCGACGCCGGCCGCTCAAAAGGAGCGATGAAATGTGAAGCAATTCACATTCAATTGCGCAATATCCGCTCGGGTTGCTGCGACGCGTCAAACTGGTCCTTGCAATCGCGCGGAGCATAATGGAAAAATAGCAAGCCGGCTAAACACTAGCGCGTGGTGCAGAGCGATGCCCAGTTGCCCGCCCAATGGCGATAGCGTTCCGCCCATGGAACGCCGTCTTGCGGCGATCGCCTTTGTCGATATTGTCGGCTACTCGATCTTGATGGGGCGCGATGAGACGCGCACCCATGAGCGCTGGATGGCGATCCTCAACAGGATCATTCACCCGCAGGCGGCATCTCATCGCGGCAGGATCGTCAAGTCGACAGGCGATGGCGTACTGGCCGAATTCCCGAGCGCATTCGACGCCGTTCAGTGGGCGCTCGACGTGCAGCTGGCGGTGCAGGTTCAAGGTGTTGACAATCCACCTCCATCGATTGCGCTGCGGATCGCCGTTCATGTCGGTGACATCATCACTGCAGATTTCGACGTGTTCGGAGATGGCGTAAATCTGGCTGCGCGATTGCAGGAGCACGCGCCCGCTGGCGGCATTGTCCTGTCCGAAGCCGTGCACGATCTGGTTCGAGGCAGCCTTGGTACCAACACCCGCGACCTCGGGCCGCTCGATCTGAAAAATTTCGAGAAGCCGGTGCGTGCGTTTGCTCTCGATGTTGCAAAGCAGGGTGTGGCGACACCGCGCGTCCGGCAGGCCGGCAGGCTGCCGTCGATCGCGGTTTTACCCCTCGAAAACCTCGGCGGCGACCCGGCGGACGATTATTTTTGTGATGGATGTGTGGAGGATATCACACTTTCTTTGGCCGGATTGCGCGAACTTATGGTCGTTTCGCGCGGTTCGACTCTCGCCTATCGCGGGCGGCGGTCCGACCCGCGCGAGGTCGGCCGGATGTTCGGGGTTCGTTATATCCTGAGCGGCAGCCTTCGAAGATCCGATCGATCGGTGCGCGTATCCGTCGAGCTCTGGGATAGCAATTCAGGTGCCACACTCTGGGGAGAAAAGTCCGAGATTGCGCCGACGGAGTTATTCGACGTTCAGGACCACATTGTCGGAAGGATTGTTGCCGGCATCGCTCCCAATGTGCGCGCGGCCGAGCTGCGAATTGCGATGAGGAAAAAACCCGAGAACTTCACAGCCTATGACTACACCCTGCGCGCGC
The DNA here is from genome assembly GCA_038244925.1 of Hyphomicrobiales bacterium. Classification (GTDB taxonomy): domain Bacteria; phylum Pseudomonadota; class Alphaproteobacteria; order Rhizobiales; family Xanthobacteraceae; genus Bradyrhizobium. Next base: position 8,185 of record JBBRSX010000034.1, read on the forward strand.
TGCATATCATTAACAGCCTCGACAAGGGCACGTTCATGCTGGCGCGGGATTATTTGCAAAAGGCGATGGAGGAAGATCCCGAATTTGCCATGCCGGCAGCGTGGGCAGCTCGCTGGTACAGTTTGTATGTAGGCCAGGGGTGGTCGGCTGATCCGGCGGCAGATTGCGCCAGGGCGATGGAGCTTGCTGGAAAAGCGATCGAGCAGGACAGCCAGAATGCGCTTGCGCTCGCGACTTACGGGCATCTGCAGTCCTTCCTTCTGCACGACTATGACAGCGCGCTTGTCTATTTCGATCGCGCGCTCGCGGCATGCCCCAATCACTCCCTGGCCTGGATTTTGTCGAGCGCCACCTTGAGTTATATAGGAGAGACGGAACAGGCGATCAGCCGCGCGGAGCACAGTTTGCGGCTTTCGCCTTTCGATCAAAGTCTTTTCACATACTATATGTTTCTCAACCTCGCGTTCTACGCCAAGGGTGACTACAGGGAGGCGGTGAAGTGGGGCAGAATGTCCGCCAATGAGAACGCCCTGTACACCGCCAATCACAGAATTCTAATCGCGGGGCTCGTTGGTCTGGAGCGACTGGAAGAAGCGGCCGAAGTTGCGGCCAAGATGCTTAAACTGGAGCCGGGTTTCCGGTTGAGTATTTACGAGCGGACCCGGCAGCCGTTTCGGCATGCGCAGATCAAGCAAAGATACATGGAGCATTTGAGAGTGGCTGGTCTCCCGGAGTGACACAGGGCGATAAACAGCCGGCATAAGCGGAGGAGGATTATATGAAATCATTCGGACCCGCAGACGGCGCAGACGGCGCAGATGGGGCAGACGGCGCAGATGGCGCCAATGCATCGGCAGGCGCAGGAGTCAGACCATCATTGATCCGCCCCATCGGCGTTTCGCCGGCTTTAAGCAAACGTGCAAACGAGGATTGGTTCAGAGGCAATAAATGGCCGCCCGCAGACCTCCTTCATTCGTTCCCGGATATGACGGCCACCAGCTTCCCGGATCGTGCGTGGACCGCCTTCAATTTTTCCATCGTTGTGCTCGGTGAGTTCGTCCAAATTCCGGGTTGGGACAAAATCGACCTTCAGGCCGTGGCGCCTATTCCAACTGGGCAACTACTGCTGGATGAATTGAGCGAGCTTCAGGAGTTGGTGGACTATCGTCCGGGGGTCATGTCCGAAGCTTTAGCGCAGCGCGGCAATCTCGATACGTATTGGGCTGGCCTGCTGATGTATAATAAAAATTCGCATCCCGCGACTTACCGGCTGACCCAAATCGCGCTCCATGTCGCCCAGTTTCAGGCGATGCATTACAAGTTCAATCCGGGCGTGCCACCGAATTCGCCGCCAAACACCCTACCGCTTCCACCTCGGCCGCGGCCTTCTCAGCTTTCGCCTTCGCTGATGCCTCCGATCGATGTCCCGGGCCACGCTTCCTACCCCAGCGGGCACGCGACGGAATCGTATTTGTTGGCGGGGATGCTGGCTAAGATCGTGCCGGCCGCTGCAAATCTCACAGACCCCAATAGCGCTCCGCTGCTGCGCCTCGCCGAGAGAGTGGCGCGTAACAGGGAGGTGATGGGCCTGCACTACCCGTCCGATAGCAAGGCCGGCAAGTATCTCGGTGCTCAAACGCTGCCACTGCTGCTTCATTGCCCGAGCGTTGTGAAGCTTCTTGGGGTTGCTCAAGGGGAATGGGCTTGAGTTTTTGCGTCGCAGCCGGTGCTTGGTTGGGTTTTTTCTGACGAAGACGTGGATCGTCAAAAGAATAGAGGAGTCGCCGCGATGATTCGGCAGGTGATCGTGACCCGCTCCGAAGTTTTTCCGGGTTTGTTGCGGGCCGGAAGGGCGGCAAGGACCAAAAGCCCAGCGGAATTTAAAAAATTCCTTGCTGGGGTGGAGGACGGCTTGCGCAAATTGATAGGTGATTACAGAGGGCCACTAAAGGTTCTCGGAATCCCTTCCCTGGACTCAGTGATTCGACTCACGCAGAAGCCACGACGAGATATGCCTCCCGTCGAGCGTTTGGTTTTTTCGGTGGCTATTCCGGATTTGCCCGAGGATGGTCCGGATGTGGACGGCCTGAATGAGTTCCGCAAAGTGGTCGAGGGGACGAATAAACGATCTGTCGATCAGGGGAAACCCGAGCTGGTTTTGGGTGTTGGCGCCGATCTCTTTCTTGCGGAAGCCGAATATTTCTGTCCCGCATCGGTCGATGAACTCTTGTTCGGCAACAGAAACAGCGCTGCGACCCTCACGGAATCCGGCATCTTGAAGCAGGAAGGCCTGACCGGGCGAGGTGTCAACATTGTTGTCATTGATCGCGGTTTTGACGCGACGAAAGTCAGGAACTTCGGCGGGGGGCTCGCCATCGCCGGGGTCGAGCCAGGCACAACCACGCGCGGCCATGGCTTGATGATGATTCGGAACATCATCGACGCTGCGCCCGATGCGACGTTCTATGATGTGCCGCTGATTCCGACGCGAATTACCGATGCGAATGTGATCGGTTTCCTAAGCTCCGCCCTGGATGCTTTTAATCATCTAAAACAGCTCATTGCGTTTTTGCGTTCGTTGTCGAGTCCCCCGTGGGACGGACCTTGGGTACTTGTGAACGCGTGGTCCATCTTCGACCGCTCCTTTGAGATGCCTGCTGGCGATTACACCGCAAATCCGGCTCATCCGCTCAACGCGGTGGTAGGCAAGATGGTCGATGACGCTATTGACCTGGTCTTTGCAGCCGGGAATTGCGGGCAGTTCTGTCCAGACCGACGTTGCGGAAAGCTCGACATCGGACCCGGTAACAGCATCTTTGGCGCGAATTCCCACCCGAGAGTACTGACGACGGGTGCGGTCAGGACGGACGCCAGATGGCTGGGCGGTTCGTCGCAGGGACCCGGATTGCTGGCTCACGACAAACCGGACCTGTGTGCTCCAAGTTGCTTCCGTGAAGTCGGCGATGCGTTCGTTGGCAACTTGAGTGGACCGTTCGTTGGCAACACCGGATCGCCTTACATTGCGAGCACCGGCACATCCGCCGCCTGCGGATTGGCCGCGGGCATAGTAGGGGCAATTCGCAGCGAGTGGGACCAGCGGCTTCTTTCCCCCGATGATTTGAGGGAAGCACTCAACCACAATGCGCGAGCGACGGAAGGGCCGGGATGGAAGGAGCATCTCGGAAATGGAATTATCGACGCGAAGGCCACGTTGCTAGCCTTGAGAAGCGGCGCCAAATATTCCTAGGCGGGCCTTCGTTGGATCAAAAATTTCTGCATCCCCTCCAGCACCAGTTCCTTGCGCTGGTTGAACACGGTCGAGCGCAGCGTCACCACGCCGGTGGTGCGGCCGGGGACCAGTTCGATCACTTCGAGCGCGGGATAGATGGTGTCGCCGGCATAGACCGGCTTTAAAAACCTGCTCGACTGTTCCAGAAATCCGATCATCGATTCCTCGACGATGTAGGGAAAAAGCCCGGCGCCCGGCGCGGTGTGTACCAGGGTCTGGAAGCCATGCGCGAGCAGGTCCGGCATGCCGCGGGCGCGGCAATATTCGACATCATAATGGATCGGGTGGGTGTCGCCGCTGGCGGTCTGGAACGCGGCGAATACCGCTGAGGTCTGGGTTCGGCTCGGGATCACAAAACGCTCGCCCAGCACGAAGTCTTCGAACCAGCGCTGTTCGCTCACCATGCGATGTTGTGCGGGGTCGAAGTCGGTCATGTCGGTTTCCTCTCGGGACGTTTCTTTGGGTCGTTGCCGCTCTATCGGTATCGCAGCGCCGAGGCTGCGACAATTGGCTCAATTCGGCTGGCTCGTGCGCCCCCCCATTCTACTTTGCATGGGGTTGTTTTCGCGATTTTGCTTCGGGGCCCTCAAATGGGCCGCTATGGACATGGCGGGCGTCTCCGTCTTTAAGCATCGCATCATGAGTCTGTTCGCCAAATTATCGACCTATGACGAGCGTTCCGCGCGCCTTGCCGGCATCGGACTGATGCTGCTGTCGATCTTCATGTTCTCGTTCGGCGACGCGCTCGGCAAATTCATGGTCGCGACCTATTCGGTCGGGCAGTTGCTGTGGCTGCGCGCCTGTGCCGCGCTGCTGGTGCTGTTGCCGATGATCTGGAAGCAGCGCGCCGAGTTCGCGCATCTGGAACGGCCGTGGCTGCAACTGCTTCGCGTGACGCTGTCCACGCTCGAGGTTGCGGCATTCTTTGTCGCCACGGTCTATCTGCCGCTCGCCGACGTCATCACTTATTACCTGGCGTCGCCGATCTTCGTCACGGCGCTGTCGGGGATCGTGCTCGGCGAGCACGTCGGCTGGCGGCGCTGGACTGCGATCCTGGTCGGCTTTTGCGGCGTGCTGATTGCGCTGCGGCCGTCGTCGCAGACCGTGAGCTGGCCGGCGATGATCGCGCTTGGCGGCAGCCTTTCGTTTGCATTCCTGATGCTGATCACGCGCTCGCTGCGGGCGACGCCGGATATCGTGCTGGCGGCGTCGCAATTCGCAGGCACCTTCCTGCTCGGCGCGCTGATGGCGCCGTTCGGCTGGGTGACGCCGACGGCCGGCAGTCTTGGATTGTTTGCGGTAGCCGGCATTACCTCGGTGGTCGCGCTGTTATGCGTCAACCGCTCGCTGAAGCTGGCGCCGGCCAGCGTCGTGGTGCCCTACCAATATTCGATGATCGTCTGGGCGATCATTCTCGGCTTCATCGTGTTCGGCGACGTGCCGTCGATCCCGACCATCGTCGGCGCTGTCATCATCATCGGTGCGGGTTTTTACATCTTCCTGCGCGAGCAGAAGTTGGGACGCGACGACGCTGTGGTCAGCCCGCCGGTTTGAGAGGCAACCGTCATTGCGAGCGAGCGAAGCAATCCAGCTATCCGCGAAGAAAGTATGGATTGCTTCGCTTCGCTCGCAATGACGACGATATAGCTACCGCTCGCGCCGCGTCGAACTGCCCCAGTTCTTCAGCGACGACCACACGCTGCGTGACAGCCGAAAGCAGTCGACCGGGGTCGAGGAACCCAGCGCCTCGAAGCGGTGCAGTTCAACGCCGCTCCACTGGAAGCCGCATTTCTCCAAAATGTTGCGCGAGGCCGGATTGGCGACGCGTGCGCCGGAGATCAGGTGTTCGACCTCGAACTCCTCGAAGAAGAAATCGATTACCGCGCGCGCGGCTTCGGTGCCAAAACCGCGGCCCCAATGCTCGAAGCCGAGCCAATAGCCGAGTTCGGGGGCGTCGGATTCGCGCCAGTCGATACCGACCAGACCGATCGGCGAGTGCGCGTGCTCGATCAGGAACACGGTCTCGCGCCGATCCTCGGCGATGGTGCGCACGAATTCGACGGCGTGGTCCTGCAGATAAGGATGCGGCAGGCGGCGGGTGTTTTCCGCAATACGGCGGTCGTTGGCGAGATGCGCAATCGCTTTTACGTCCGCGAGGGTGGGCCGGCGCAGCGCCAGCCGTTCGGTCTCGAGGACGCAGCTACTTGCCTCACGCAAGGCCGGGGTGGGGATGTCCTGCAACATGGGAGGGCTCCTCGAAGGCAGCTCTTGGATTATTGCCCGTGTCCTGACGGCACACGCGCAATAAAAAAGGGAGGCCGGTTTCCCGCCTCCCCTTGGAGCCCTCTGACTCCGCCGGTTCAACAGGACCCGGCGGACTCAATTTTGTCCACCGTCTATTCGGCCGCTTCCGCCATCGGAACCACCGATACGAAAGTGCGACCATTGCCTTTTGCGCGAAACTCGACGTGACCTTCGACCTTGGCGAAAAGAGTATGGTCAGTGCCCATGCCGACATTAAGGCCGGGATGCCAGGTGGTGCCGCGCTGACGCGCAATGATGTTGCCGGGAATGACGAGCTCGCCGCCATAGGCCTTGATTCCGAGGCGCTTGCCCGCTGAATCACGTCCGTTCCGCGATGAACCGCCTGCTTTTTTGTGAGCCATGGCCCGTCTCCGACTTCGCTTAGAGTTTTAGATCAATTCCTTGACGGAATCATTTCACTTTTTATCACGCTTCAATTTCTCGAAGCGCGACGATCACTTTTTCGCCGCGGCCTTTTTTGCCGGGGCCTTCTTTGCAACCGCCTTTTTGGCGACCGGCTTCTTGGCGGGCGCCTTCTTCGGTGCCTCGTCGTCGCCCTCTGGGGCGGGAGCGGCAACCTTCACCCTCTTCGGCCGCGGGCCGATCGAGGGCTTGGCGTTGTCGGTCAGGATCTCGGTGATGCGAAGCACCGTGATTTCGTCGCGATAGCCGCGCTTGCGGCGTGAATTCTTGCGGCGGCGCTTCTTGAACGCGATCACCTTGGGGCCGCGCTTGTGGTCCAGCACTTCTGCTGCAACCGAAGCGCCGGCGACCATGGGAATGCCCAGCACCGGCGTATCACCGCCGACCAGCAGAACTTCGCCAAGCTGCACGATCGTTCCGACATCGCCGGCGATCTTGCCTACCTCGAGCACATCATCCGGAACGACGCGGTATTGCCGGCCGCCGGTTTTGATGACTGCGAACATCGTTTAATTCCTTCGTGTTCGATCCCGGCCTCGGATGCATCCCAAAGGGATCATGTCCGGGTCGGCTTTTTGGTCAGTCGTTATGGGTACAATTTCCGTGCGAGTCGGGGGCGAACCCCTCAAAATCGCACGAAAACAAGCGGCGCGAGAAATCCCGCGCCGGATGCGGGGACTTATAGCCGCTGAACGTCGTGAGTCAAGGAAAAGGCGGCCGAAAACCGGCCCAAAATGAGGGATTCGGGCCGAAAAGGGCGAATAGCGAAGGGCGAATAGCGTCGCTTCCGGCTTTTACTCGCTATTCGCCACCCGCCATTCGCCCCTTTGAAACCAAAGGGTTCCCCGGCCGTTGTCACCCCGAAATCCGGCAGGGCAGGGCAGGGGTAACATGGCAGAAGACAGCGTCACGACCACGGGCATTGCCCGCCACGGCGCCACCCGCCTTCCGTCGGTGGAGGTCGACAGCTTCAATATCGAGCTGAAGGACGACGACGGCTTTCTCGGCGACCGCGCCAGCAAGGGCGCGTTTCGCGAGATTCTGGACACGTTGCGCAAGCCGCTGAAGAAAAACGGCGACGACCCCCTTGGCAAAAAATCGGCCGAGGAGATCGCCAAGAGCGAACTCGACGACGCCCTCATCGGCGACGATATCCATGCCTCCGCGCTGGTGCATGGCGCGATCGAGGAATTTGCGCAGGAATTGGCCCACGTCACCGGGAAATTCCTCAAGACCAAGGCATGGGCCGATACCGAGCGTATTGTGGTCGGCGGCGGCTTTCGGCAGAGCCGGGTTGGCGAACTCGCGATTGCCCGCACTGACCTCATTCTCAAGGCGGAAGACTACAAGGTCGACCTGGTGCCGATCCGTTTTCACCCCGATGACGCCGGCCTGATCGGCACGCTGCATCTGGCGCCGTCGTGGATTTTCGAGGCCCATGACAGCATTCTGGCGGTCGATATCGGCGGCACCAATATCCGCTGCGGCGTGGTCGAGACGCGCTGGAAGAAGGCGCCCGATCTTTCCAAGGCCACGGTGTGGAAGTCCGAACTGTGGCGTCACGCCGACGACGAGCCGACCCGCGAAGGCGCGGTAAAGCGGCTGGTGAAGATGCTGAAGGATCTGATCACAGCCTCGGAATCCGAAGGGTTGAAGCTGGCGCCGTTCATCGGCATCGCCTGTCCCGGCGTCATCAACGGGGACGGCTCGATCGAAAAGGGCGCGCAAAATTTGCCGGGCAATTGGGAGAGCAGCAAATTCAATCTGCCGGCGAGCCTTGTCGAGGCGATCCCGGAGATCGGCGATCACGACACGGCGGTCTTGATGCACAATGACGGCGTCGCGCAGGGACTTTCCGAAGTTCCCTTCATGCAGGATGTCGAACGCTGGGGCGTATTGACCATCGGCACCGGCCTCGGCAATGCGCGCTTCACCAATCGCCGCAAGGACAACGGCAAGGACGAGAAGAAGGCGAAGAAGGGCAAGGATTAACCTTGCGCCGCGCCCGGTAAGGTTGACTGGTTAGGTTAAAACCGGGTTCGCGTTGCCGTTTCCGCACGCGTTGATACCGTCATTTCGTCGCTCCCCTCTGGCTGGCGAAGCCGCACTTCCTGGCCAGAATTTTGATGAAGCGGCACGGGGCCGTCAGTGTTTTGTCGCGTCTGGCGGCCCCACCTTTATTTCGAATATCAATCACCAGCCGATGCGGGTGAAGAACGCCGCGATCTCCGCTGCTGCGCGATCGGGATCCTCGCGATGCGCAAAATGTCCGACATCAGGAAACATCGCGAGATCGAGATTTGAAAAGGTCTCGCCGAGCCGATCGGTCCAGGCATATGGAAACAGCGGGTCATGTTCCGCCCAGCGAACGCAGGTCCGCAGTTCGATCTGTGCCAGTCGCGGCGCTTCGTCCTTCAGCATTCGGATCCGCCCCGCATGCGCCCCGCGATAATAGGCAAAGCCGCCGGTGAGGTTGCCGGCTTTAAGAAAATTATCGACGTAGGCTTCAAGCACGTCGTCGAAGGCGTGCTTTCGATGGCTCCAGTGTTTCAGAAGATAGCCGAAATAGGCGCGGCAGCTTTCGCGCGATGCGCCGATCATGACGGGCGCAATGTCGAGTTGGTTGAACGACTGGTACCAGATGTTGTTCAGCCGCTCCGGCTCGGCCATCCGCGGCCCGATGCCGGGATAGAGGAAGTCGAAGAAGAACAATCCGGCAATGCGGTCGGGTGCGGTTCGCGCCATCGGCTGCATCAACCCGCCACCGACGTCGTGACCGACCACGCCCGCCTGCTTGAGGCCAAGCGCGTCCATCAGCGCCAGCATGTCCTGGGCATGTTGATCCGGGCCATGCGGCCCGGCGGGCTTGTCGCTGTCGCCGAAGCCGCGCAGGTCCGGAGCATAGAGCGTGAAGCGGCTGGCCAGCCGCGTCATCACCGGCTCCCAGCTGAGCCAGAATTCCGGCCAGCCATGCAGCAACAGCAGCGGCTGTCCGGTCCCGATTTTTGCGATATGGAACGCCGCATTGTTGGCCCGAACGGTCAAATGCTCCATATCCGGCTCCTTTTTGGGGCCTGAGAGCCCTCGGAAATCTTGTATCCCGCGCCTTGTCTGTCCCGCCATCCTCGCCTAGAACTCGCCCCGACCGCGGGCGAGGAATCACCCGCTATGGCGCCTGGAGAGGTGGCAGAGTGGTCGAATGCACCGCACTCGAAATGCGGCATAGGTGCAAGCCTATCGGGGGTTCGAATCCCTCCCTCTCCGCCATCTAAATAATACAAGTTACTGATTATAAATGAGTTTTATTCTTGCGTGTGCCGCTAGTCCCCAAATAGGTCCCCAAGCGCGACATGGCCGTTCTCGGTTCGACGAGAGGCTGTAAGTTAGCGTAGGCTATCGCCCGGGGACAAAAGGGGGTGGGGCACATGCGCTTATTTCTAATGATGATGCTAGCCGCGATGACACTAGCTGGTTGTATTTCCACCCAAGAAATGCCGCTGGCTCCCAATGTCGTTCGGTTAGACACGCAATCGAGAGGGCTGCTTTTTACAGGCCAGACAGTACCGCAAACCATGCGGACGGCAGCCAAGGCAACGCTAGATCGTGGCTACACGCACTTCAAAATTGCCGATGCCGCAATGGGGCAAGGGTCACAAGTTGTCGGTGCTGTCGGAAGCAGCAATACCAACTTCAACGGAAGCTATGGTTACGGCAGCGTGAGCGGAAATGCCAACAGCTTTGGTACTACGAGCGTAATTCGGGCTCCGACTGCCAATGCCGCGGCGACCATTGTAATGTTCCACGCAAACGAACCGGGGGCACAAGGAGCATTTGAAGCCGATCAAGTACTGAAACAATACCCGCAGTGATGCCACAGGGCATAGCTGTTGGGCATCATGCGTGACGACCCTTTGGGGTGGTACGTCTCTTGCGAACAGATCAATGGCTCGTATTCACGCGGCGAAGGCCGATGATCTCGTTCACAGCACGGCCAGACAAACCCATAGCGAGAGCCTGCGAGACGAGCGCCGTGTCCAGTTCGTCGTCGGTCATCCGGGCGAACTCCCCCGGCGCCCCGACCTCGTGGCGATGGATGCGCATGCCCTTGATGTCGGCGGCAGTCCTGAGCCCATTAAGGGCAGATGGCAGGTCCGGCTTGAATTGACCAGTTTCCTTGCCGTCGCGGCCACGAATAGGCACCCCTCGGATAGCCAAATCGATCACATGCTTGAGGCGCAAAATCACCCATTCTTCGGTGAGCCCCGCACGCTGAATTCCGAATTGACGAGCTTTCCCTTCCGCGGCAACCTTTTCCGCAACAATCTCCGCTACGCGCGCGGCCACATCCGGCCGTTTAAAAAAGTTGGTTGCGGGCGAAGGGAGATATTTGAACCCGCCCTTGCGGTATGAGTCCGCGATGGTCATGCCGCTGGCGCGAGCTTGAGCGCATACTTCATGCTTTGGGTTCAAAAGAGCCATACGACGATCTACGACAGAATTACTTTCAGCTCAACAGACGCGGCCGCAGTTCGAAAGCGCTCTCGCGCTCTGGGTCAAAAACTGACTTCGACCCGGACTTCAGCACTTCCGCTTCGCGAGCGAGGTGGATCAAATCGAGATGCAACCTTCTTGCAAGCACACTCGCCGCCTTAGTCGACCCATTCAACTCCTCCGAAAATAGTGATGTCGTCTCAACACCACCAATTAACGCTGAACTAAGCCAATATTTCCTACGACTTGGTCGTAGTAGGCGGGTGTCTGCTCGTGATCCACGGTGCGGGCTAGATCGCGAACTTTGACCTGCGCCCTTTTGGCTATGTCGACGAGCGATAGATTTGGCTCTTGTAACAAGGGCAAAAAAACCCGCGTGAATACAGATGTTGTGGATTTGTCTTCATCCCCGAGTCTATCCAAAGCGGTCTGATTAACCCCCGCTGAATAAATCACGAATGTACCTTGGACAGGTTTTAGCGCTGCCAATCCTCGCGAACCGCCTATTCCGCGAGTTCCTGCTGCTGCAAAGGGGTTGTCACGACACGCGTCCAAAACCGCAACAACCAGTGAAGCACCCCGCTCATTGAAGCTTTCGACCAAGGTTTCAGCGGACAGCCCGAACTTGTGCACTAAACCTTGCTGACCATCCTTTGGCTCAGGTGTGTCAATCGGGAGCAAGGTGTTATCGCCTTTGATCTGCACTCCATGACCAGAAAAATGAAAGAACACGATATCTGACTCAGAGATGCTCTGCTCAAATTCGGTTAAGAGCTTTGCGGTCTGCTCAAACGTCAGATCGCTTCCTTGAGTGACCGTGAAACCAATTGTCCTTAGGGCCCGTGAAACCGCGTCGGCATCGCCGACCGCTTTCTCTAAGGGAGGAACATTCTTGTAAGAATTATTTCCGATAACGAGCGCTAAGCGCCTTCCTTGCGCAATTCCGATTTTTGGAATCTGTTGCTGATCGCCCCGCGCCCCTTTGCCGGTTTTTTGCCAATTGCCGGGCACAAACCCTGCACGTTCCCAAGGTTCAAATCTTGTTTCAGGCTGTTGACCATTTTGGCGTAGATTGTTTAACGCCGCGCTGGTCTGCTCGACAGCGCGCTGGGCAGCCAAAAACGATGGATCTAATTCTGTCGACCGCCGAAAATCCGCCAGAGCCCGTTGCAGATCGTTTTTTTTGCTCCAAGCAAGACCGCTATTGTAAAGGACCTGCGCATTTTTCGGATCTAGCTTGTTCACCCTGCTAAAATCAGCGATGGCCCGATCATAGTCGCCCTTTACAAACCATTCCGCCCCACGGTTATTGATTGATTGCACATTTTTCGGATCGAGCCGAATTGCTTCGCTATAATCAGCAATCGCCTTGTCGGCATCGCCCTTGTGACTCCACGAAGAGGCGCGATTTCCAAAATATAGTGCAACCTTCGGACTTAGTCTGATGGCTTCGTTATAATCAACAATAGCCTTGTCGTAGTCGCCCTTACGGAGCCACGCATTGCCGCGATTGTAATAAGAAGCATCTTTTCCGGGAACTAGCCTTATTGCCTCACCGTAGTCAGCAATAGCCTTGTCGTAGTCGCCCTTACGGAGCCACGCATTGCCGCGATTGTAATAAGAATACGCATCATTCGGATTTAGCCGTATTGCCTGATCGCAAGCGGCGATGCCTTTGTCGCCATCGCCTTTGTAGCAAATATCATGCGCGGATTGAGCCGGTGCCGATCCTGACGATACCAAGACACAGCAAACGGCAATTGCGAACTGGTACCAGAAACACCAAAGCCGGGCCGAGGCCATCACCCAATTTCCCCGATGGAGACCGATGAACAAGTTTAGTCTGATTAGCGCGTCCGTGGAAGGGCGACGCTCAGCCTACCAAGATGGATCGAACGAATCGAACGGTTGCGTAAACTAGGAGCCTGTCCGAGTAGCCGCAAATTGCGGTCTCTGCCGCCGAGTGCATGCAATTGATCACTCATTCCAGCAAGTCGTATCTGGATCGTCTTCAAGCGCATTTCGAGTTCGCCAGTCATCCATGCGGTAAACGCGCCGAGCCAACATATCAGCGTTTCAGTCCGACCCAGATCGAGAAGCCACGGCGCGGACGTGGCACCGATTGCCATGATTGCCGTTCCAGCGCGTCGCCATGATCGCATCCGACGATACTTTTTCAGCGCGCCCTTAAGTTCGAACTCCATATCGCCGCTCCCCCGAAGTCGCAGTCAGTGTAGACCCGGTCGCTGGTAGGCGACCGGCTGTTTGCGGGTATCCACAGTAGTCACGTTCAGGCCGAGAGCGACGGGACACGGGCAGGCGTCAGCGCGATCCGGCGTTCATGTCGTGTTGCTCGCCAGCTCGCCGATGCCGCAGATGAATGTTGCTCTGGTTGGCAGGGATCGGTCCGCAATCGTTCGACGCGATGCGAGGTAGGTGGATGGCCGAGTCCACCTCAAAACGCATCGGCGGGGCTATTTGGCCGTTTGAGGAGCCATCGCTCGCCGGTGCTTGTGGGAGAGTCTGCTTTGTCGGCGGTGAACTGTTCTCTATCGTTCGCCGTCGTAAACATCCGGCGCGGCGTGTGTTACGCCGGTTCGACGCCATCTGCTTGATGTCGACTCGTGTGCCGGTGTCGAGCGCCGGGGTCGGCGGCTATTTGGCGATTAGGCATACGCCTACAAATACTAGGAATGCGGTTGTGAGACTTTGGCCCATGGGCATGTGTATCTGGTCGCAAATATTATAGATTGCCAGTGCGATGCATGCTGGGGCTATTGCCCAATCCAGTAAAATTTTCACCATGAAAATGCTCCCCCTACTTGATAGTGGGCATTTCAAAATCATGCTATTGGCAAGTTGATGCGCCGGGTTGCCGCCCCGCGTCATCCTCAAAGCTGGCTGGCTCTATCGTGTAATCGTTTTACGCGAACACGGAGCCTTTGTCATGAGCAACATTAATTCAGAGACTGATCCTTACTCTGGAGAAGGTGTGCTTCTGCGGCTGCCATTGCCTGACGAAGCCCGTCTATGGCTCGCTGATCTACCTCGAATGCGATGGGACCCGATAGGGTCTCTAGTCGAATGGCCGCCCGTCCATCAGGACGAACCATCGCCTGAGACCCCGTCACAATCACCGTTAGAACGTCTCTGGTACGTTCTGCCATCTGGTGGCCTCCCTAAAGGTTTTGTTCCAGTTTAGTTGGCAACGTGACGCTGTCAGTATCCGGTAAAATCAACGAACTTGCCACGCTTCATCGCCAAATGGGCAATACGGCTCACCTGATCGCCATTCGAGACGCGGCGGTTATCTTCCCGCCATGACGATTCCTGCGCATAGCGGAGCAGGTACGAGCCTGCAATGTTGATGGTGGATGCCTATCTCGGCGCGGCCGTAATCGCGCAGCCGTCAACTGTTTCAAACACCCGTTGCTCATATTGGTTACACCGGCGGCCGCGTTCGCCGCGTGCGAACTTGAACGCCCAAAGAGAGGCACGACGACGACCCGGGTGGTGCCTGTGGTCGACAATGAGAAGCTGACCAAGCCCCAACACCTCTCGATAACAACGCAGCTCAGTATGGTAAATATATATGTGTGCCCTAGATTGACACCGTGGAAACCCCCGGAGAGGCCTTCACGGTATCAAACCGTGCCACCGCAAAGTCGATTGTACGTCATTTTGCGGTAGAGTGCGGTAGAGGGTGGCTCTACTTTGACACCGTCGCGGTACATTTTGATACCGCGGTTTGTTTTTCTCGGCCCCAACTGAAGAAGGCCTTGCTCGGCAATTTGTCTGTCACGTCGCACTTCCAAAACGTCAACCGCCATTCGCTTGCATGGTGGGTCTTCCAGCTAAATGCGCCCTTCGTTACGCATTCGATGAACCCGCGTTCTTGAAGGTCATCGAATGCTCGCTGCGCTGTCCCCCTCGCAATGTTGCACCTGTCCGCAGCCCGGCGCACTGATAGCCCTATCCTGCCGTTGTTGAAGCCATCGTAGGCGTGGATGATTTCCACAAGCACCGCGCGGGCGGCGCAGTTCAGCGAAAGGTGTGCCGGAGAATCCAACATCCAGCCGTACAGCCGGACATGGGGAGCATCGATTCGCTTGTTGAGTTTACGCCGACGGGGCATCAGGCGTCTCCTGACCCAGAAGGCCGTCCGTGATTGTTCGAGAGTTCGGCTGCGCCTAAGACGCCAGTGTGGCCCAAACTGCACCAGCGTCGTTCTGCGGCTCGGCAAATCGTCTTCATGGTTCGCCGCCGATCTTTTTGAGGATTGTCACCCGGCTCCGCAGGAAATAGCGCGCATGACGTCCGGCAAAGGGACCACCGTGCAATTCCTGCATAGTGTCGATGTCGACACCGAGCTTTCGTAGTTCATAGATATAGCCACTCCAGCGCGGAGCGGGGTTGTCGATGTAGGTGCAGCCGACGTTCCCTGCCGCCAGCAATTCAAGCAGGGCCCACGCGGCACGACCGACAACGACAACGGCCTCACCAGCGTCAATCCGAACCTTCAACGTCAACATCGGCATCAACGTTCCTCCCGGCTAGAGAGGCCCGCGTTTGCCGCCAGTGTTGCCGCTGTCGCAAGGGAGACCCGGCAGCGCCGAGCAACCCATCGGACTCGGTGGTCGGCACCAAGGGCATCGTGCCGGTCGAGAACTAAGGGCAGGTGGTGATTTTCTTTCGAATGCGCTATCTTCATGGCGTCTAAATTCCTGTTGAGGGAATGGGCAAAAAGAAGCCCGGCGGCGGTGGCTAGACCGCGCCGGGCTGTTCTTCATCAGTGTCTATGTCGCGCTCGGAAGCGAAGTGAGAAACTGGCGCAGATCATCCCTCAAGATGAGCGTCCGTTTGCCACACTTGCGAGCTTTAAGGCTCCCGGTGGCCATGGCTTCGTAGATCTTGGTCCTGCCGATGCCCGCCATAGCGCAGGCTTCTGCAATTGAAAGCCCTTCGCGTTGGATCGAATTGGCTAGCTCATTCATTCCGTTGTTCTCCCACCTCGTTCACGATTGGCATCGTGGAAGCCGGAAGAATGGAGTTATGAGACCGACACTTAAATGAGAAAGGAGGTTTTCGTCGGCGACGAAATAAGAACAAATTAAATTAAGTCGATTTTGATAGCTGCAATATGCCGGTGGTACATTCAGCGATTAGTCGTGTGCGACCTCGTGGCTCTGCGTGCTTCTCGGTGGCGAGTAACGAGGTTTTGCTCAGTGTATTGATGCCATTGCTTAGTTCGATCTTTGCGCAAAAGGCGTATGGCGGCGGACATTGAAATTCGCTGTTGCGTCTGCAGTTTCTCTACATCTCGCTGCAAGGCAGTTCCTAACCCAGCTTTCCAACTCCTTTTTCGTCCGCGAATAGGTTTGAATGCATGAATCACACGAAGTCCCGGAACATGCGCTACCGCGAGGGCAAAGGCTAAAGAGTACCAGCTTTCCTCAGAGTCCGGGTCAATTCCATACCAATTCATCAAGCGTCCCAACTTTTTTGCTTGACGAACTGACGCAAGTAGTCGGGCTTCTCGTTTTCGTCCGTTGGGGTCAATACCTAGTGCATTGGACTCAAATATAGGCTGTGCCAGTTCGCCGGTGTACTTCAATAATCGGGGAAATTGTTTCGGATTTTTCGCTCTAGACGTCGACATCGCGCACCTGCGAGCACCGTGTTAGACACGCGGAAACCGGTGGTGCTACCAGCTTGTCAGATGGCCGTCCTATCCGCGCCGGCTTACTTTACCTTAAAACAACTCTCGCTCAAGATTTCAAACTCTGTTCGATGTCTGGCCACCCCTTGATACCGGGCCAATGCAGCCTTTTAAGAGGACTAAGCTTGGGGTGCTTACCAAATTTATGAAGAACGCGAAGGATCAAAAGTGGCGGATTACATGACATGGTTAGGGTCACAGATAGAGCCGTCGGGAACTCCTCGCAGATTGCAGCTATGGCTCGCCCGTCAGTGGCTGCAGCCAATTTGAAATGGCCCCCAGTTGGCGTATCGTCGTCGTAGAAATACTGCAATGATGCATTGGACGGATGAGTAATTCCGCAAAGTCTTTGATAGTAAATCAGCGCGGTCGGCATGACGCGTCCAATAAGTTCTATGTATGCGGCATTATCCTTGGCTCTTAAGATATTTTCCTCACCCTTTTTCGGCCGCATCCATTTTGCGAATACGAAATGATCAAGTTTATGCTCAAGTTCGGAATATCGGTGCACGTCTTGCGACGCTGTACCGGAAAGACCCTGTGCAATTACTCGGTGATGCTTTGCCAAGGAAAAAGGCATGTTTAAGAGGCCATCAACAATATCGCCCGAGCTTTCTAACAGTCCTCGGGCTGAACTCGCCCATCCTAAAAAGTTTTCAGCCGCATCCATGAGGCACACAGCGTCAGCCCAACGCTTGGTTCGAAGAAGGGCGGTCGTTGCCGCCAAATGCGCCTTGTCGATCAATTCGGAGGAAAGAATCCGGTTCAACACTGAGGGGGTGATTTTCTCGGACTTTATCAACTCTGCAAAGGCGTCATCCCGGATGAAGGTGTATTCGTGCTTCAAGGCGACTGGCATAATCTCGTCAATAATGTCTAAATAGAACGCGGCTTCTTTGAAAACTTTCCTTTTCGTTGATTCCGTCATGGAAAAATGCCTGAAGGAGTACTTGAGATCAACTTGGCCGATGAGTTTCCGCGAATTCTGACAGCGGCCTGAAGAAACTAGATGAATCGTCGAATAGGCGGCACATACTACTTCCTTAGCTGAACGATTTTCCCGCTATGTCTCGGTTCGCAATACGCGGCCCAAGCTTCCATCAATTTCTGCCGCTTTTCTAGTGCGTCGCTGCGCCGATACGCCTGCTCGGCCTTGTCGCCGATGACGTGAGCCAGCGCGGTTTCGGTCACCTCACGCGGGAAGCTGGTTAGGTTGCCCGCCCAATCCCGGAAGCTGGAGCGGAAGCCGTGGACGGTGGCATTTTCGATTTTCATCCGCCGCAGCATCATTTCCATTGCCATGTTGGAGAGCGGCTTCCCGCGAGCCTGACCGGGAAATATGAAATCGCCGGTTTGGAGTTTGGCAATTCGCTTGAGGAGCGAACCGGCGCGGGCGGATAGCGGAACCCGATGTTCCCGACCGGCCTTCATCCGGTTGGCAGGCACCGTCCAGATTTTCTTGTCCAGATCGATTTCAGACCACCGTGCGCCCAATACCTCGCCGGACCGGGCGGCGGTCAGAATGCAGAACTCCAAGGCGATGGCGGCGGTGGCCTCCCGTTCCCGCAACTGGCTGACGAAGGCCGCCACGTCCTCGTAGGCCATTGCTGCATGGTGGCCGCGTGCCAACTTGGACGGCTTGGGCAGCAGATGATCCAGATGACCGCGCCACCGGGCTGGGTTCTCCCCATCGCGGAAGCCCTTGGCCTTGGCAGCGTCCAGAACCTTTTCAATGCGCCCGCGAAGCCGGGATGCGGTTTCCGCCTTTTCCGTCCAGATCGGCTTGAGCACCCCGAGAACGTCGTCGGTGGCGATGCTATCCACCGGCCTTGCGCGTAAGGATGCGGCATAGGTTTCTAGCGTCGATTTCCATTGCGCCTTGTGCTTCTCGTTGCGAAAGCCGGCAGACAAGGTTTCGCGGACGCTATCGGCCATCGCGCCAAAAGTGGGGATGCCGTTGTCGCGCTTGCGGTCGTCAATGGGATTGATGCCTAGCGTAACCTTCCGCCGGGCGGCGGTGGCCCTGTCGCGCGCATTGGCTAGGTCTACGGTGGTCGCACTGCCTAGACCCATTTCCTTGGCTTTGCCACGCCACGTGAAGCGTAGAACCCATTTGCGGGCACCGGTGGGCGAGACAATCAAATAGAGGTTGCCACCGTCGCTGTATTTGCCCGGCTTTGCCGTTGAAACCTTGCGCGCCGTCAGATTGCCAGCCATTGCACCGCTCCCCGTTAGTCCCCAAACCGGTCCCCAAATATAGCGCGGCTTGTGACGAATTGAAACGGACGATTACGGTCGGTGGTGAAAGAAGCGGCTATAGATTAAGGGTTTCTACAATCGGTGGCGGCTATCGGCGAACGTCCAGAAACAATAGTTCGTCGGACTCCCTCTCCGCCAAATACCGAACTCCGGATTTGCTTGGTTTGGTGCCCGAGACGGTGGCCAACGTCAGCAGCTGGACGTCCTTCGGTCCAGCGAGGCGCTTGCCGCCATCCAAGCCGCCCCCCATTTATGTGCGGCTGGTCAACTTTTCAAAGGTTTCGAACGTGCAACCGATCTGCGCCATCTGCGCCGAGAAAATCACTGAAGCTGACGACTCTAAGGAGCACATCATCACCGCCGCGATCGGCGGCCGCCGGACAGTGACAGGCCTGTTGCACCAACTCTGCAACAACAAGGCTGGTCATACTTGGGACGCGGAGCTGGAACGTCAGCTGCGCCCACTAGCGCTGCATTTCGGCGCGAAGCGCCAGAGTGGGCAGACGCGCCGCATGTTGGTGACGACGTCAGCCAGCGAGGAGTTCATCATGGGGCCGAGGGGGCGCCTCGATATGGCCAAGCCGGTGATAGCGAAGGCGCAGACCGCTAACGGGACCAACTATCAGATTACGGCAGGGTCGCTCGATAACGCCCGCGAAGTGCTGGAAGGGCTGAAGCGCAAGCACCCACACATCGACGTGGACGCAGCGTTGGCTACCGGCCAGGTTGGGCGTTCCTATGTCCAGGGAGCCGTCAAGCTGGAACTCGGCTTCGGCGGCGAGGGTTCCGGCCGGTCTCTGGTAAAGAGCGCGCTAGCACTCGCTCACGACGCGGGCATACCCATTGATCACTGCGGCGACGCTCTGAGCTACTTGCGCGGGAGCGGGCCGCCCTGCTTCGGCTACTATTTCGTCGGCGATCTGGTCGTTGAGCGGCCGGCGGCGACGCCGCTGCACTGCGCCGCCATCGCCGCCAATCCCGAGACAGGCTTGATCCTCGGCTACGTTGAATTTTTCGGCATCCATCGCGCCGTCGTTTGCTTGGGCCGCGGCTATACGGGGGAGGCGTTGAAGTGTGTCTACGCTATCGATCCCCGCACCGGCGTGGAACTCGATCTCTCGGTGCGCCTAGCCTTCGACGAGGCCGACATCGAGGCGATTTACGACTATCGGATGGACGACGCTGCCGGACGGCAGCACGCCGTCGGCGCCGTCTTCGGTCCAGCTCTGGCTGCGCAGCATGAGGCCGAACAGAAGAGGGGTTTCAGGGATGCCTTCGACTACGCGTGGGCCAACTGCGGCGCGGTGGAGAACGAGATGCTCACCGACGAGAACAAGCGAACGATTGTCCGCCTGTTCGCTGAGCGAGTGGTGCCGTTCCTGCTCCATGCAGGTGTCGGCACCGAGCAGGCGGCTCGTAGCCGCGCTGCGGCGTTCGCGGACTTCGTCATCAGGAACGCCTGATTGGCGGGGATGTCGCCGCCACGGCCCGGCTCCAACGGCTGCTGGGATCTGGCTTCTGAACTTGCTCATGCTCGAAGGTAGTTCATGGGGCTATAGCGTAGACACAGTGCTCATCATCGTCGGTCGTAGCCCGCCACTCGATTGATTGCGAAGTGTAAAAAATACAAAACGGAGCCGCTTGAGCCCCGGATTGGTTGAGGATCACCCCACCTTGCGTTGCGGCAAGTGCCAACCCGGACGGACGAAATGGCAGGTGTAGCCGTCGGGGTAGCGTTCGAGATAGTCCTGATGTTCGGGCTCGGCTTCCCAGAAGTCGCCGGCGGGCGCGACTTCAGTGCTCGCTTTTCCAGGCCAGATTCCCGACGCATCGACGTCGGCGATGGTGTCGCGGGCGACGCGCTCCTGCTCGGGGCTGGTATAGAAAATCGCCGAGCGATAGCTCATGCCGACGTCGTTGCCCTGGCGGTTGCGCGTCGACGGATCGTGGATCTGGAAAAAGAACTCGAGCAGTTGCCGATAGCTGAGGAGCCGCGGGTCGAACACGATCTCGATCGCTTCGGCATGGGTGCCGTGGTTGCGATAGGTGGCATTGCGAACATCGCCGCCGGAGTAGCCGACGCGGGTCGAAACGCCGCCGCTCATCTTGCGGATCAGGTCCTGCATGCCCCAAAAACACCCACCGGCCAGAATAGCCCGCTCGGTTTTCTCAGCCATCTCGGTTCTCCCTGTTTGTGCGACCGGCTCTATGTAAGACCGGCCGTTGCTGCGTTCAACGGGTCAAACGGTGCCGATCGGCTCACGCCGCGCCGGCATTCCTTGCCAAATGCCTCGCTGCGAATTCGAGGTACCAGTCGAGACAGCCGGGAT
This sequence comes from Hyphomicrobiales bacterium, assembly GCA_038244925.1. Taxonomy (GTDB): domain Bacteria; phylum Pseudomonadota; class Alphaproteobacteria; order Rhizobiales; family Xanthobacteraceae; genus Bradyrhizobium. Next base: position 29,000 of record JBBRSX010000034.1, read on the forward strand.
TGGCCATCGCGTCCTTGTTGATGACCTTGTCGAGGGGATGACCGAGCAGCAGTTTCTTGATCGGAAGCTCCTGCTTCTTGCCGGACAGCGTACGCGGGATCTCGGCGACGGCGAAGATCTCGTTGGGCAGAAACCTCCGCGACAGCCCGGCCTCGATCGCGGCGTTGATCCGCGCCTGCATCGCCCGGTCGAGCGCAAAGCCTTCGCGCAATACCACGAACAGCGGCATGTAGCTTTCACGCCCGAGATATTCGAGATCGACCACCATCGAGTCCAGCACTTCTGGCAACGCCTCGATCGCCGAATAGAGTTCGCTGGTGCCCATCCGCAGGCCATGCCGGTTGATGGTGGCGTCGCTGCGGCCGTAGATCACGCAGGAGCCGTCGGTATGGATCTTGAGCCAGTCGCCATGGCGCCAGACCGCGCCACGGCCGGTACGATCGAAATTATCCGGATAGGTTTCGAAATAGCTGGCGCGGTAGCGCGCATCGCCCGCGTCGTTCCAGAACCGCAGCGGCATCGAGGGCATCGGCTCGGTGCAGACGAGTTCACCGACTTCCTCGATGACGCCGCGGCCCTGTTCGTTGAAGGCCTCCACGGCGGCCCCGAGCAGCCTGCACTGCATCAGGCCCGGCGTCTGCGGCAATTCGGGATTGGCGCCGATAAAGGCGCCGGCGAAGTCGGTGCCGCCGGACATGTTAGCCCAGAACATTGCGGCTTGCGCGGCGCTGCCATTGGTTTTGGCGAGGCGGGCGAAGCGTTCGTTGAACCATTGCTGGGTGTCGGCAGACAGCGGCGATCCGGTTGAGCCGAGTGCGCGCAGGTACGACAGGTCGCCGACGGATGCGAGATCGACATCGGCCTTGGTGCAACCGGCGAAGTAGGCCGCACCGGCGCCGAAGAACGTGGTCTTTGAATTGAAAACGAAGCGCCACAGCGTGGACCAGTCCGGACTTTCCTTCGATCCGCCCGGGCTGCCGTCGAAGATGCAGATGGTGGTGCCGTTGAGCAGGCCCGCGACCTGGCAGTTCCACATGATCCAGCCGGTCGAACTGTACCAGTGATAGCGCTCGCCGAACGAGGCCGGCTGGTAGCTGCAGCCGATATCGTTGTGCAGCACGTTCAGCGGCAGCGCCACGATGACGACGCCGCCATGGCCGTGCACGATCGGCTTCGGCAGCCCGGTGGTGCCGCTGGAATAGACGATCCAGAGCGGGTGATCGAACGGCAACCATTCGGGCTCGAACGCGTCGATCGCGGATCCCGTCGCCGACAGGATCGTCGAAAGCATGACCTCAGAGCCTGCCGAGGGCACTGCGCCGTCGCTGTGGATGATGACATGGGCGACCGACGGCAGCGATTGCCGCAACCCGTCGATCACCTGACGCCGGTCGTGCCGCCGCCCGGCATAGGTGACGCCGTCGCAGGCGATCAGGATTTTGGGTTCGATCTGCTTGAAGCGATCGATCACGGCGGGTGCGGCCATATCGGGCGCGCAGACGCTCCACACCGCGCCGATGCTGGCGGTGGCGAGAAAGGCGATGATGGTTTCGGGAATGTTGGGAAGATAGGCCGCGACCCGGTCGCCGGAGCGGACGCCGTGGGCTTTGAGGTGGATTGCCAGCGCGGCGGCCTTGCGCCGCAGCTCGGGCCAGCTTGTTTCTTTCAGGATGCCGTCTTCGCCGCAGGAAATGATCGCCGGCAGGCCGGCGGCATCCGCCGCCTCGATGTGCCGCAGCACCTGGCGGGCGTAATTGACCTGCGCACCCGGGAACCAGACCGCGCCCGGCATCTTGCGTTGCGCCAGCACGGCGCGGTGCGGCGTCGGCGACCGCAGTTCGAAATAATCCCAGATGCTTTGCCAGAACGCGTCGAGCTCGCGCACCGACCATTGCCGCAACGCTTCGTAATCCGGGAAATTCAGGCCGCGCTGTTCCCGGAGCCATTGGCGGTAACGCGTCATTTGCGGAATGGGAGGTTTTGTCATGATCGCTTCGACTCTGGCTGTGCCCTGTGACGGCCGCTGTTCAAACACGGGCTTTTAACATAGAAGAATCGGCGCAGGAACGTCACGGCCGGTGAGCGAACGCGCGCGAATGCAGATCGGCGAACTCTTCATTCTCGGCTTCTTCGGCAAGGTCCTCCCCGCGTGGTTGAAGGAATTCGCGGGCCGTTACGGCCTCGGCGGCGTCATCCTGTTCGACTATTCCTGCCAGACGCAAAAATACGACAACAACATCGAGACGCCGGAACAGGTGCGGCGGCTCTGCGGCGAGATCGCGCAACTGCCGTCCGGGCCGCTGGTGTTCGTCGATCAGGAGGGCGGACTGGTGCGGCGGCTGAAGGAGAACCGAGGCTTTGCGCCGTTGCCGAGTGCCAGGGATTTCAACCATTTCGCCCCTGATCAGAAGCGCCAAATCTTGACCACGAGTTTTGCCGAGATGCGGCAACTCGGCATCCACTATGACTTCGCGCCCGTGATCGACGTCGATTACAACCCCGACAATCCCAACATCGGCAGGATCAAGCGCGCCTATTCCGGCGACATCGGCGAAGTGGCGGCCAATGCCCTGCTGGCCAGCGAGGTGGCGCGGGAGCAGCGTCTCGGTCTTTGCCTGAAGCATTTTCCCGGCATCGGCGGCGCGGTCGTCGATTCGCATCAGGAGTTCATGGACATATCCGATGCGCTGGTTCCCGAGCAGGAAGAGCTGTTCTATGCGCTGGCGCCCAAGATGTTCGGCGATGCGGTGCTGGTCAGCCATGCCATCGTGCGGCAGTGGGACCCGCACAATCCGATGACGCTGTCGGCGGCGGGACTTGGGCGCTTGCGTCGTCGCCTTCCCGATACGCTGCTGATTACCGACGACCTGCAGATGCAGGGCTTGCAGAAGGCGCTGGGCACCCAGCAGGCCAGCCTGCAATCGCTGAAGGCCGGCATCGACATGCTCTGCATCGGCAACAACCTGATCGATCAGGAGCACGAGATCGCCGGCGTCGCCGAATATCTGCTGCAGCGGATGCAGGACACGACGCTGGATCGTTCGGCGATCGCAACCTCGATCGGGCGTGTGCAAACAAGAAAAGCGCTGCTGGCCTAGCGGATGGCGGCGCGGCCGTTCTCACATCACCAGATGCTGCTCGATCTGCTCACGAGCCTTCTTCAACCGTGGCAGAAAATTCTCCACCATGGCTTGTGCGGAGTGCCGCGCGAGGTTGGTCGAAAGATTGATCGCCGCGATCGTGTTGCCGTTCGGATCGCGGATCGGTACGGCGACGCCGCAGGCGCCGATTTCAAGCTCCTCGCCCACAAAGCTCCAGCCCTGCTTGCGCACGAGTTGGATCTCGCTCGACAATTTGTGCGGGTCGATCGTCGTCACCCTGGTCCAGGCGCGGAGTTCGGAGCCATTCAGGTTGGCGTCGCATTCCTCCGGCGAAAGTCCGGCCAGCAGAACGCGGCCCATCGAGGTGCAAAAGGCGGGAATGCGGCTGCCGATGGTGAGGCCTCGCCGCAGCACGCTCGTGACCTCGGCGCGGGTGACATAGATGACGTTGGCGCCATCCAGCACGGATAGCGCCACCACCTCATCGGTTTCCCGCGACAGGGTTTCGATGACGGGCTGGGCAACCTCGCGCAGCGACAGCGACGACAGGTAGGAAAAGCCGAGCTGCAGCACGCGCGGCGTGAGTGCGAAAGCGTCGCCTGATTGCCGGATGAATCCGAGCGCGATCAGCGTATGCGTCAGCCGCCGCACGCCGGCGCGTGACAGCTTCGTTCGTTTCGCAATCTCGCTGAGGCCGAGGCTGCGCTCGTGGCGGAACGCCGCGATCACCAGCAGGCCCTTGGCAAAGGCCTCGACGAAAGTGTCGCTGCCGTCAGGCCATTTCGACGCATCGGTCCAGACGTCATCAATTCCAAGCACGGTTGCCAACTCCGCTGAACATGTTAATTTGTTCGATAGTAGACCATGCGTTCGATAGTCGAACAAGAAGAAACGAAAAGGAAACTGGAGATGCGGCGCGGCGGTAGGTGGAATTTGCTGGCTTTGGTGTTCGCGCTGGCTTGGGTAATGGCTTGGGCGAGGCCTGCCGCAGCCGAAAGTTTTCCTTCCCGAACGATCAAGATCGTGGTGCCGGCAGCGGCCGGCGGGCCGACGCACATCACCGCCCAGCTGCTCGCCGAAAAGATGCAGGTGACGCTGGGTCAGCCCGTCATCGTCGAGCCGAAGCCGGGCGCCGGCAACAATCTCGGCGCCGAATTCGTCGCCAAGAGCCCGCCCGACGGCTACACGCTGTTGCTGGCGACGACCGGAACGCACGCCATCAACCAGACCCTGTTCAAGCATCTGCCGTTCGATCCGATCAGGGATTTCGAGCCGGTGTCGCTGGTGGTGCAGTATCCGCTGCTGCTGGTCGTCAGTCCGGATCTTCCGGTCAATTCGGTCAAGGAATTGATCGACTATGCCAGGAAGAACCCCGGCAAGCTGAACCGGGCATCGGGCGGCAATGGCACCTCGATGCATCTGTCCGGTGAGTTGTTCGTACATCAGGCGGGTATCGATGCGCCGCATGTTCCCTACCGGGGAAGCGCGCCGGCGTTGAACGATCTGATGGGCAATCACGTTCAGCTGATGTTCGACTCGATGATCACGGCGCTGCCGCTGGTCGACGGCGGAAAGCTGCGCGCGCTCGCCGTCACCGGCAAGAAGCGATCGCCGCTGTTGCCAAACGTGCCGACCTTGGCCGAGAGCGGTTTGCCCGACTACGAGGCGACCGGCTGGACCGGGATCGTCGTGCCGGCCAAGACGCCGCCGGAGGTCATCGCCAAGCTCAACTCTGCGATCGTGCAGGCGCTCAAGTCGCCGGAGCTGCAGCAGGCCTTTGAGAAGCAGGCGGCCGAGCCCGTCGGCTCCACACCCGAGGAGTTCGGCGCCTTTATCCGCAAGGAAACCGACAAGTGGGGCAAGACGATCCGGGAAGCCGGTATCAGCGTCGAGTAGGACGCGGAAAACGTCTCCCCGATTGCGGCAAACGAAAGCGTCGTGCCGAAACAAGGAATGATCCGTTGTTGCGACAAGCCAACCCGTTTCCGAAGGTCGACTGCGATCTTCACCTGACGCTGCCGACGACCGGCGAACTGCTGCCGTTCCTGGATGATTACTGGCACGAGCAGGTGACGAGCCGCGGTATCGATCAACTGGAGCTGACCGGCGATCTCTCGAACATGCCGGTCGCGATCAGGCCGGACTGGCGCGGCCCGGCTACGCTCGAACGGCTGCAGACGCGCGCGCTGGATGCGTTCGACACCGATATCGCGATCTGCAACTGCCTTTACGGCGCGCAGGCGGTTTACAATGTGGATCTGGCCGCGGCGCTCTGCGGCGCGATGAACGATTGGCTGGTTGCGAACTGGTTGAGCAAGGACGATCGGCTTCGCGCCTCCATCGTCGTGCCGTGGCAGCACCCGGAACTGGCCGCGAAGGAAATCGAGCGCCGGGCGCCCGATCGCCGCTTCGTCCAGGTGCTGCTGATGGTGCTGGGTGACAGGCCGCTCGGTCAGCGGTCGATGTGGCCGATCTACGCCGCCGCCGAGGCGCATGGTCTGCCGATCGGCGTTCACGCCGGCAGCACCTATCGGTTCGCGCCGTGGACCAATGGCTGGCCGTCCTACCATATCGAGGACCAGGCGGCGCAAAGCGTCGGCTTCCAGACCCAGCTTCTCAGCATGATCACCGAGGGCGTGTTCAAGGAGTTCCCGAAGCTGCGCGTTGTGCTGACCGAATCGGGCGTGACATGGCTGCCGTCTTTCCTGTGGCGCATCGACAAGCTCTGGCGCGGGCTGCGGATGGAGGTGCCATGGGTCAAGCGGCCGCCGAGTGAAATCGTCGCGGAGCACGTGCGGCTGACCATGCAGCCCTTTGACGGTCCGAAAGACCCTCAGATCGTTCGCGAAATGATCGAGCAGATCGGCGAAGGCATGATGCTGTTCTCGACCGACTTTCCGCACTGGAATTTCGAGCAGGCGGAGTTCGCGCCCACCGGCTTCGACGCTGATTTGATGAACCGGCTACGAACCGAAAATCCGCTCAAAACCTATCCGCGGCTGCAGGAGACATCATGATGAGCGTCATCGAGAGCCCGCGCGCCGACGCGGTCACGAAAATCGACGCCGGCATCATCGATTGCGACATTCACCCGCTGCCGAAGGATTCGAAGAGCCTGTATCCGTATCTTGCCCGGCGCTGGCAGCAGCATTCGGAACAATTCGGCACACATCTGCGCCAGCCCTTCATCCATACCACGCAATATCCGCGGACGGCCCCGCTGATCTGCCGGCGCGATGCCTGGCCGCCCGCCGGCGGACCGCCGGGTTCCGATCTGGCGTTCATGCAGCAACAACACCTCGATCCCTTTCACATCCTCAAGGCGATCCTGATCCCGCTGTTCGGCAACGTCGCCAGCGAGCGCAATCAGGATTTCGCGCGCGCACTCGCCGCCGCGCACAACGACTGGCAGGTGTCCGAGTGGCTCGATCGCGACGCGCGGCTTCGTGCCTCGCTGGTGGTGACGCAGGATGACCCTGTTGCGGCCGTGAGGGAGATCGAGCGCTGCGCCCGCGACGGCCGGTTCGTCCAGATCATGCTGGCGCCGCGCAGCAGCGAACCGTTGGGCCGGCAACGCTACTGGCCGATTTACGAAGCGGCCCAGGCCTATAATCTGCCGCTTGGCATTCACTCCTACGGCATTGGCGGCCACGCCTCGACCGGCGGCGGCTGGCCTTCGTTCTACATGGAAGAGCATTACGCGACGACGATGGGCGGGCCCGCCGTCATGAGCAGCATGGTGATGGAGGGCGTGTTCGAAAAATTCCCGGAGCTGAAGGTCGTGCTGGTCGAACTCGGTTTTGCATGGGTGCCCAGCTTCGCCTGGCGGCTCGACCGGCTGTGGGAGCGGCTGGGGGATGAGGTGCCGCACCTCACCTGTCCACCTTCGGACCACATCAGGAAAAACTTCTGGTACACGACGCAGCCGATGGAAGAGCCCGCCAAGCCGGAAGCGTTGCGCCGTTGTTTCGACTGGCTCGGCTGGGACCGCCTGCTGTTCTCGACCGACTATCCGCATTGGGACCAGGACGATCCGTCTTATGCCTTCAAGGTGAAACTGAGCCCGGCCGAGCGGAAGCAAATTTGCCGCGGCAACGCCGAAAATCTGTACAGGTTCTAGCCATGCCGAAAGAGCGCGTCGGGCTTGTCAGTGAAATTCCACCTGGCAGCAACAAGGTCGTGACGGTCCGCGGCCGGGAAATCGCGGTGTTCAATGTCGGCGGCGACTTCTATGCGCTGTTGAACCGTTGTCCGCACGAAGGCGCAAAACTCAGCCGGGGCATCATCGTCGGCTTGCCCGAATCCGAAGTGCCCGGGTGCTACCAGCTCTCGCGCCCCGGTGAAATACTTCGCTGTCCCTGGCACGGCTGGGAGTTCGATCTGCGCACCGGCAAATCGCACTGCGATCCGCAGGGGCTTTTCACCCGGCAATACAAGACCAGTGTTGAGCGCGAGACGTCGTCTCCGGACGGCTGCGGTGACGGCGGGCTGATTGCCGAAACGTTTCCGGTCATCGTCGAGGAGGCGGTCGTGTTCGTCGAAGTGTAGGCGCCGCGACGAACCGGCCGATGATTTGATCGGAACTCACTTCAGTAAAAGGGACAGGATGCAAAACGGAGTCTGGCACGCGGTCTGCACAACAGCCGACGTCGCAGCGGGCGCGATGGTGGCGGTCGAGATCGGTGATCTGCAAATCGCGATCTACAATATCGGCGGTGAGTTTTTTGCGACCGACAATGTCTGCTCGCATGAATATGCGCTGCTGACGGATGGGCTGCTTGAGGACGACATGGTGGAATGTCCGCTGCATGGCGCCTGTTTCGACGTGAAAACCGGCAAGGCGCAGTGTGAGCCAGCCGAAATCGATCTTCGCGTCTACCAGACCCGGCTGACCGGGGACCGTGTCGAAATCTGCGTGGTGGATTGAGCAGGTGCCTTATTCTGCGTGTGGAACCGGAGACCCGGTCTGTCGAGGCCAGCCCTGCCGGCGCACCGGTTAACCGAACCGCGATTGGGGCCGCTCTGAGCCCCGAGATTTGTTGCCTTGGCGGCCCGTTGCGACTAAAAGCCGCCGTATTCAACCGAAAGACGCACGATGGCCCATAATTACGCGATCAATGACGACGTCCATCACCAGTTGCAGGGCCCCCAGGGCCGCGCCACCGTGAAGGAACGCAGCGTCTATACCATCGTCTCGTGCCTGCCGATCGAGGCGGACGGCCGCCCGCGCTATCGCATCAAGAGCAAGACCGAAAATGTCGAGCGCGTCGTGACCGAGGAACAGATTTCCCGGCTCGGTTGAACGCCAGCCACGCTCGCCTGAAAGGCCCGCTGACCTACTTCGCCTTGTCGTGGTTGGCCATGCCGATCGCCTTGTAGTCGTAGGTCGGGTAGAATTCGGTGCGGTAGCTGCCCCAGGCGCTGTTCTCCATGATGCGGTTGACTTCGCGTAACCGCGACGCCGGCAGCCGCAGCGTCACCACCTGTCCGATGCCCATCATCACGTACCAGCTGACGACTTCAATGCCGGCGGGCGGGAACGCCTTGTAAAAGCCCTGCCACTCCAGTTGTGCGTTGAGTTCGCTCAGGGGGCGCGACTGATCGTGTTTCAGAAACACGGTCAGCATCACGGCGTTGTCGGCCGTGGGCGCCGCATTCTCAGCCGGTGCGGGTGCGGGCGCTGTCTGCGCCGCGACGCCCGAACTGAACGCCAGGGCGCCGGCCAGCGCAGCCATCGCCATCCATGATCCGGTGCTGGATCCGTTGCCGCGCGACATGGCCGCCTCCCTTTTTGAATTGTTGGCCGGATGATTTCAGGCGGCGATCATCGCGACGGCGGCGAAGCCTGTAAATTGGAATCGGTGAAAAAGCGGCGATGCGTGCCAATCGACCGCGACAGGGTTTCTACGGCCGATTGTGAAGACGCTCACATGTGCACTGCGGCATATGCGTTATCCAAGGTGCCACCGGCTGGCCCAGCCGGTGAGGATGAGTAATGAAGACGCGGCGGTTGGTCTGCTGGTGGTTCAGGGTCGTCGCTTCGGGACGATTCCTGGAAAAGTTCCTCAGGCTGCGGCGCCCCTGACAGGGCGCGGTCATGGCCGCGAGCGACCCCCTGTTCTGTTTCCGCGGGCGGCATTCGGTCAAATTTCAATCGGCGAACGGCGCTTCAGCCGCTCACTCGCGCATGACGCGTAGCTGCGTTGCGGTAGGGCAGATCTCCCTGGGGACGCGGTCCGGGGAGCCGAGGTCGGCATTAGAAAAGTAAATGCAATAGCCCCGTGGAACTACGGGGATAAGGGCAGTCCCGTTTACTTATGGAGCCCGTAGAATTACTGGGATTCGACCAGAAACAGGGACTTTTGAGCCGGTTTTCGGAGGTTTCCTGGCGATTTCCGGCAGTCCGGCAAAAATTTGTCCGGCTCTCCCCGTATTCTTACTGGCTCCGAAATTAACCATGAAAGAGATCGGAACCGATAACGTAGTTATATGTCACAAGCAGACCATCGAGCCGGTGATTCGCACTTTTCAAAGTGGGTGAAAGATATCGCGCCCCTCGAAGACAATATCGAATTTGTCCAGCTCTCCGTCGCGCGTGTCCGGGCGACGGAAGAGGCGGGGGCTGTGATCGCCCGACAGTTGAACGGGCCGTTGACCGCGCTGCTGCTCTACATGAACGAAATCAAGCAGCACAGCCATCAATTCTCGCAACCGCCCGGCAACCGCGTTTACCTGCAGCAGGTCGTCGAAAACGCGCTTCAGCAAACCGAACGTGTCTGCGCCCTGGTCAAGCAGATCTCGGACAATCATCCGACCCCCGATTCCGATCACCAGCTCGGCCGCGAGAGTCACGGCGGCCGCAGCCGGGACGGCGGCCGCGCCCAGGTGATGTTCGCAACCGAGTCCGGCCAGAAGCCGCTGACCAAGCGCGAGCGCGAGGTCCTCAGCCTGATCAGCGAAGGTTGCTCGAACAAGCAGGGCGCCTTGCGAATGAACATCAGCCCGCGGACGTTCGAGAGCCATCGCGCCGAGGCCATGCGCAAGCTCGGCGCCCGCAATACTGCGGACCTCGTGCGCAAGGCGTTGTTACAGCCCGCCTGATCTTCCCCGCCAGACTTCATGCCGCCACCGCCGGGCCGAGCTACGCGCGTGCGCACGCCGGCGCAGCCGCAACCGGCTGGATCCCTGCAACGTCAGGCATGATGGATTGAGCGCACGCGGTGCGCGAGTCAGATCGGCATGCGCCGGCCGTAGCCGGCCATGCGCGTCGTCGAGCGGGCAAGCGCCAGAGGTTCAGTGGAAGTCTTCCGCAAAGGAGCGAACGCGCGGCGACGGCCGCAACGCGGCGGGCACCTTGGGTTCGTCCGGGATGATCGTGATCGTCCACGCCGCCGAAGTGCCGGCCTTGTTTTCCACGATCGATCGAACGTGGCCGGTGACCGTCGAGCCGGCAGAACGAGCGGTCGCGGTTCTGCCGTTGAACTGGGCGATACGGAAACGCCGCACTTCCTTCTGATCGCTCGTCTCAAACGTGAACATGAGGCACTCCTTCGGTCCACGCGACTATCGCCAGTCAATGTTAGCTGTCCGTGAAAATTTGAAGCCGTAGAAGTACGGCCAGAACACGCCGTGTTCGATGGCTGCGCAAATAATACGATCCGGATCAACGCGCGTCAGAGCTTGATGCGGAAAAGCGAGCACAGGTTTTCCTCGCGACAAACGCGGAACGCATTTGCGTGGAGATCATGCTCAAACATGAAAATGACCGACGGGCGTGGTTCAGCCTGGTTGAAGCATGCTCTGGAGCGCTCCGAATGAAGCGGAGAGCGGCTCGGGCAGACAAGGCGCGTCGGGAACGAGGATTGAGCCTGTTCTGATTCAATCCGAACCGATCGGGCGATGCCGCGGGGCGTTTTGCCCCGGCGCGATGTTATTCGGCTGAGCCGGGAAACACGGCTTCCATTTTCGTCTTCAGCGTCGCGGCGTTGAACGGCTTGACGATGTAGTTGCTGACGCCGGCCTTCTTCGCAGCGATGACGTTCTCGGTCTTGGATTCCGCCGTGATCATGATGAACGGCGTCTTCGAGAATTCCGGGCTGGCGCGCACTTCCTTGAGCAGGTCGTAACCGGTCATCGGTTCCATGTTCCAGTCGGAGATCACGAGGCCGTATCGCTTCGCCTGCAACTTGGCGAGTGCTGCCGATCCATCGCTGGCGTCGTCGACGTTTTCGAACCCGATTTGCTTGAGCAGGTTGCGGATGATGCGGATCATGGTGCTGTAGTCATCGACCACCAGGATCGGCATCGACAAATCAAAGGCCATGTTTTTACTCCGCGCAGGTCTCAAGCCGCTGAACACGGGTGAATGCGCACAGCATCGAAAAGGTATCGATGCTTTTTCTCGAACCCGCACCCGTCAGCACCGTGACAATTATCAGGGCTCATTGAACAGCGCGTTAATTCCAGACCGGTCAAATACGTCACAAAAGGTCGCGGCTGGCCGTAATTATACGGGGAGTTCCGCGTGTGGATCCGGCCTTGCCGCAATCCCCGCGCGCAACCGTGCAAACCGGCTATCAGAACGTTCAGGATTGGCCGGTTCGCCGGCCAGGCAAAGACCCGTCACGCCGCGGCGCAGTGGATGCGTGACTGCAGCAGTCTGACGTACTGGGCCTTCACGGTTCCGTAGCATTCGCAGGACGTTCTGGTCAGGCCATCCAGGTTGGTGATCTCGATGTGGCCGCGGCTGTAGTGGATGAAGTTCGCCTGCTGCAGCGTGCTGGCCACCAGCGATACGCTGTTGCGGCGGGCGCCAATCATCTGTGCCATCGATTCCTGGGTCAGAACCAGCTTGTCGCTGCCCGACAGGTCGCGCGTCTGCAACAGGCACCGCGCCAGCCGGGACTCCACCGTGTGCGAGGCGTTGCAGCCGGCGGTTTGCTGGATCTGCGCATAGACCGCAAGTCCATGCCGCGCCAGCAAGGCGCGCAATGTCGGGCTCTGTTCGGCTGCCGTGCGAAGCTGATCGACGTCGATCGTCGAAGCTATCCCGGGCACCAGGACCACCGCGCTGTTCAACGCGACGGCATCGCCGAGCGCGGAGAACGAACCGAAGATGCTGTCGCGACCGACCATCGCGATCTGGACGTGCTCGCCACGCGCGAGTTTGACCACGAGCGAAATCACGCCGCGGTGCGGGAGATAGGCGCGTTTCAGCGTCTCGTCGACTTCGACCAGCACCGTCTCTTGCTGAAGTTCGGCGGAGCGCAGATGCGGGCGGATCAATTCAAAGTCGTCCGCAGTCAGCGAAGATAAAAATCCATTCGGTGAACGGGGGGCTGATTCCACGGCAGTCTCCCTGTCTTATATCCAAACTGCCTTGTGTACAAAACTGTATATGTAAGGCCGATCTTTGGGCGGACAGCTCCTAATAGCTCTGCTTCGAATGGCATGATGATGATCTCGACCTCTAAGGTTGGCAAGAACAATTGACGTTTTTTCGTCAAGACCTTCAGACAATCGAAAGTTGTATCGCCGGGATTCCGCCGGCATCTGCCGGGCGTTGCCGCGACGGATATCTTCGAGGCGTGCGGCTTGCGATCGGCGGCGCACAAACTCGCCGGCCTCGAGAATGGAGGCTCGTACGGCATCCCAGGTGAGTTCGCGTCAAGTCAGTTCGCATCAAGCTAGTTCGCGCCAGATCAGTTCGCGGAATTCGCGATGCGGATGCGATAGCTGAACTTCCACCGACGGAAGAAGGTTGCAACGGGCAATTGCGAGAGCGCGACGCTGTCGGCATGCCATCTGCCGCAGGCGGGAGGCTTCAGCGGCCTTGCATCTGCTACCGCGCAACGTGTCGGCTGCCGGCTCGAACCGGATTTCCTTGTGATTGCGCAAGAGATCAAGGCGCGGCTCTATACACCGTGAAGGGCAGACAGATCGGCCGATTACGTCAGGAATGTGAATGGCGCACTGATTCGCAAGGCAAAACTGGCGGCAACGCTTTCCCGGGTTCCATCGCCGCAGCGCCTTTCGCTGAGTATTTCGGAGCGTGTCGGATACGGCGAAGGAGGCCGCCATGCGTCGCATTCTCGTGGTCGATGACTTCAGGCATGTCCGCGGCGCGATCGGCGCCTGGCTCAAGCGCTGCGAGTTCAGGGTCGCGATCGCTGACGGCAGCGCCAACGGTCTGGCGGCGCCCGATGACGCCAGCTTCGATCTGATGATCGTCGATATCTTGATGCCGAAGATGCGCGGTTTCGAGTCGGTCAGGCTGTTTCACCAGCGTGCGCCGGCGGTTCCGCTGATTGCGATTTCCGGCCACGCCTTTGCCGGAACCGAAGCGGATAATCCTGCCTGCGTCAAAATGGCTCTCAGTCTCGGCGCCACGCGGTGCCTGTGCAAACCCTTCAGGCCGGCGACGCAGCTCGGCATGATCGACCAGTGCCTGTTGGAGGCCGAGCCGCACCGAAGGCATACCGCAACGCTTGCCGCGGTAGCGGGTGCGGTGTCGGAGCAAAGGGGCGGTACGACCGTTGCCAGCATCGAAAGGGTCGTCACGGGCTGAACTGCCGGAGGTCGTATCAGGTTACTGCCTTTGTCGGCATCACACACGAAAATCGAGGCGGGCCCGGTCGCATCCGGACCTGAGGAGTGCTCGACGGGTTGGGAGGCGCAGAATCCGCTTCCGGGGGCAGACATGACGCGCGTTCTTGTTGTCGACGACGATCCGCTGGTCTGCATGGCGATCGAACTCTCTCTTCGGCGCCACGGTTTCGAAGTGACAATCGCCGATGGTGGCGAAACCGGGCTGCGCGCGCTGGAAGATGCGGGCTTCGATCCGATGATCGTCGATATCTTCATGCCGCATATGCGCGGCTTTGAATCGGTCAGGATATTTCACGAGCGCGCGCCGGCGATTCCGCTGGTCGCAATGTCCGGCTACGCCTTCGCCAACATCGACTCGCCGGCGCCGGACTTCCTGCGCATGGCGCTCGAACTCGGTGCGGCGCGCTGCCTGCGCAAGCCGTTTACGCCAGCGGCGTTGCTGACCGTCATCAATGAATGTCTCGCCGAAGGCAGATACCGCTTCGCGGACGCCGTTCAGTCGAGCTAGTCACCGCCGACCCTGCACCGGCTTCGCATGCGCAAGCACTCCGCGGGCGTCGTTTAGAATCTGTTTACCATAACTGCAGCTCTCGAGATTTTTCATGCGTTGGGTATTTGTACTGGGGGGTCTGTTAACGAAAGGGTAGCTCTCGAAGAACAGGGTGGCACTACACGCCGGGTGAATGTTCCGGCGTTGCGTCAATAGTGTTCATCCAGAAGGATATGAGTAATGTCAGGCATTGTTCTCTCGTCGTCGGTTCGCCAGAACCTTCTCTCGCTGCAGTCCACCGCTGATCTGCTTGCGACTACCCAGAACCGTTTGTCGACCGGCAAGAAGGTCAATACGGCTCTCGACAATCCGACCAACTTCTTCACCGCCTCGAAGCTCGATTCGCGCGCCGGTGACATCAACAACCTCCTCGACGGCATCGGCAACGGCGTGCAGGTTCTGCAGGCTGCCAACACCGGCATCACCTCGCTGTCGAAGCTGGTCGATACCGCGAAGTCGATCGCGAACCAGGCGCTGCAGACCAGCGTCGGTTACTCCACCAAGTCGAACGTGTCAGCGACGATCGCCGGCGCAACCGCGGCCGACCTGCGCGGCACCACGACTTACAGCAATGCGACCGCGTCCTCCAACGTTCTGTTCAACGGCACTGCCGGCGGCACCACCGCGGCAACCGCAGCGGCGACGCTCGGTGGCACGATCGGTTCCGTGGTTGGCACGGCTGCCGTTACGGACAACCAGGGTACCCCGGCGAACATCACCGCGACCACGCTGCTCTACGGTGACGGCGCTGCTGCGCCGACCGGTGGTCTGACCTTGGGCTCTGCGTCGGCCTTTACAGATGGCACCGTGCTCAACGTCAACGGCCACACCGTCACCTTCAAGTCTGGTGCTGCTCCTGCGGCCGCTGCGGCTCCCTCGGGCTATGGCGTCAGCGGCAACATCGCTACCGATGGCGGCGGCAACTCGATCGTCTATCTCGGCGCCAGCGCGACCAACTCGACCGCGACCGTCGGCGACGTCCTGTCCGCTATCGATCTCGCCAGCGGCGTCAAGAACGCCGTGGTCGCCTCGGGTGCGGCGACCATCACCACCAACGCCAGCCAGACCGCTTCGTCGATCACGGCCGGTGTCATTACGCTGAAAACCTCGACGGGTGCTGATCTCTCGCTCGTTGGCAAGGCCGATGCGCTCAAGGCGCTGAAACTTACCACGGCGACCGGTGCCGGAAACGCCACTGTTAGCGCCACTCGCGTCACGAGCTCAGGCAGCCTCGGCGCCCTGATCCAGGACGGCTCGACGCTGACCGTCAATGGCCACTCGATCACCTTCAAGAACGCGGGCACGCCGGCGGCTGCCAACGTTGCGAGCGGATCGGGCGTCAGCGGCAACGTCGTCACCGACGGTAGCGGCAACTCGACGGTTTACCTGGAAGCGGGTACCGTTGCCGACGTGCTCAATGCCATCGACCTCGCCACCGGTGTTCAGACGACTTCGAACGTCGCTGGTGCTGCGACCCTGAGCACGGCTGCAGGTGCCACCAAGTCCTCGATCGGCGCCAGCGGTGCGTTGCAGATCTCCACCGGTTCGGTGTCGGATCTCTCCATCATCGGCACCGGCAATGCGCTGTCGTCGCTGGGCCTCACCGGCAACACCGGAACGGACACCACGTTCTCGGCGAGCCGTTCCGCGGCGGCCGGCAGCCTGTCTGGCAAGACCTTGACCTTCTCCTCCTTCAATGGCGGTGCGGCGGTCAACGTCACCTTCGGCGACGGCACCGGCGGTACGGTCAAGACCCTCGACCAGCTCAACACGTCACTGCAGGCCAACAACCTGACCGCGACGCTGGACTCCACCGGCAAGCTGTCGATCTCCACGACCAACGACTTCGCTTCGTCGACCCTCGGCTCGCTGACGGCGGGCGGTGCGATCGGTGGCACGCTGACCAGCGCGATCACCTTCTCCACCGCGACGGCTCCGGTTGTCGATACGTCGGCGCAGACGGTTCGTGCCAATCTGGTGAAGCAGTACAACGACATCCTGGCCCAGATCACCACCACTTCACAGGACGCGTCGTTCAACGGCGTCAACCTGCTCGGTGGCGATCAGCTCAAGCTGACGTTCAACGAAACCGGCAAGTCGACGTTGAACATCACCGGCGTGACGTTCAATGCCGCGGGTCTCGGTCTGGCGAACCTGACGAGCGGTACTGACTTCATCGACAACAACGCGACCAACAAGGTTGTGTCCAGCCTGGGCGATGCTTCGACCTTGCTGCGCACGCAGGCTTCCGCTTTGGGTTCGAACCTCTCGATCGTGCAGATCCGTCAGGACTTCTCGAAGAACCTGATCAACGTGCTGCAGACCGGCTCGTCCAACCTGACGCTGGCCGACACCAACGAGGAAGCGGCGAACAGCCAGGCGCTGTCGACCCGCCAGTCGATCGCGGTGTCCGCGCTGGCGCTGGCCAACCAGTCGCAGCAGAGCGTGCTGCAGCTGCTCCGCTAAGTCGGGCTGCAACGTCAACGAAATCGGCGGCGGGGGAAACCCCGCCGCCACCCTCGATCCAAAATTCCAGAACATCATATGGCGGCTTGCCTGCCGCGCATTTGCAAGATGCTTCGCAAACGCCGTGAGCGCTTTGCTCGCGCGCGTCTTCGAAACGGGGGATGACTGTGCCGCTGCGCGTCGAACTTAAGCCATTTGAACGGATCGTGATCGGCGAAACCGTGCTCATCAATTCCGGCACGCGTACCTCGTTTCTGATCGACGGCGACGCGCCGATCCTTCGCGAAAGAGACACCGTCACGCCCGAGAACGCCAATACGCCGGTCAAGCGGCTCTATCTCTGCGTTCAGACCATGTATTTGAAGAACGATATCCCGCGATACCGGACCGCGTATCAGGGTTTTCTGCGCGACCTGCGCGAGACCCATCCAGGCGATCGTCTCGTGACCGACGCCGTCAACAGCCATGTGATGGCCGGAGCGCTGTACAAGGCGCTCAAGGAAATCCGGAAATTGATGAAGCGCGAAGACACGTTGCTGGCGGCCTGACGCCGGGCTCCATCCTCGACGCGAAATTCTCCGGATCGCCTGCCGAGGTCGCCGCGCGCTTGCGCGACGATCAGGCTTTCCGACGTAGCCAAAGTCCATCGAACATCGTCAAACGTCGTCGCCGCGAACATCGTCGCGGCCGATGGTTGTGCATGCCTGCGTTCGCCGGCCAGCGCGGGGAAAATTTCGGAGCAAGGCGCTGTGCCTCCGTAACCGCGTCAGTGAAGCTGAACGCATTTGTTGCAAATTGAAAAATATTTTTAGCCTCAGGCACCGCAGCGGAAAAATCCGGACGGCGGCCTTTCATGGACCAGGGACCGCGAGAGAAATGCTCGGGATACGGCGCATTTGCAGCGGTATCGCGACAGATATTGTCGTTCGCCTGGCGTGCGATCGCCGACGCCGTGCGCGGTTGCAAATCCACGCTGATGTATAGCGGAAATACTCTTCCTCCGTATTAGCACGGACAACGAAATTAACGTGGTCGTGAAACCCGGACAGGTATGCCTGACAGGCGACCGTTACATGAATTGGAAGGCATGCTCAGATGGACGATCTTCTGCGGGAGTTCCTCACCGAGACCAACGAGAGCCTGGATACGGTCGATAATCAATTGGTCCGGTTCGAGCAAGATCCGACTGACGCGAAGATTCTGGATAACATCTTCCGGCTGGTTCACACCATCAAGGGCACCTGCGGCTTCCTGGGGTTGCCCCGGCTCGAAGC
>JBBRSX010000035.1:0-46442 GCA_038244925.1 Hyphomicrobiales bacterium
GCCCGCCCGCACCGTGGCGAGATAGAGCACCAGCGCCGGCACCGATTTTTCGGTTTGCGCCGCAACACGATCGCCGGTCTTGACGCCGCGCGCCACCAGCACATTCGCCGTCTGCCCGGCGCGCGCGATCAGGTCGCCATAGCTGATGCGTCCACCATCGGCGGTCTCGATCGCGAGCCGGTTCGGATTGTCGAGGCTGTCGAACAGGCGAGAAAACAGGTTGGCGTTCATGATGGTTTTCCGGATCGCATTCATGCATCATTGCGGGGGGCGGGTGCGGTCCAATTGGACGCGGCAACCCCAGAATTCAATAGCAAAAACGCCCCTCACAAAGCAACGGAGACAGTTTGCATGACAAATAGCGGGAAACGCGTGGCCTGGGTGACGGGCGGCGGCAGCGGGATTGGCGAGGCCGCCGCCGAGGCGCTGGCGGCGGATGGCTGGATCGTGGTGGTTTCGGGGCGGCGCAAGGATGCGCTGGACCATGTGGTCGCGAACGTCACCAAAAAGGGCGGCAAGGCCGAGGCGATCCCGCTCGACGTCAGTAACAAGGACAACGTCAACAAGGCGGCCTCTCAGATCGTCGCCAAACACGGCCGGATCGATCTCCTGGTCAACAGCGCCGGCATCAACGTGCCGAAGCTAAGCTGGGCCGATATGGAACTGTCAGGCTGGGACAAGCTGGTCGAGATCAATCTCAACGGCGTGCTGTACTGCATGCATGCGGTGCTGCCGACCATGCGCCAACAGAAGGACGGCTGCATCATCAACGTCGCGTCCTGGGCCGGCCGTCATGTTTCGAAAATGCCGGGCCCGGCCTACACTACGACCAAGCATGCTGTGCAGGCGCTGACCCACTCCTTCAACATGGACGAATGCGTCAACGGCCTGCGCGCCTGCTGCTTCTCACCCGGCGAAGTCGCGACCCGATCCTGAAACTGCGCCCGGTGGTGCCGTCGGAAGCCGAGCAGGCCAAAATGCTGCAGCCCGAGGATTGCGGTCGCACCATCGCCTTCGTCGCCAGCATGCCCGCGCGTGTCTGCATGAACGAGATCCTGATCAGCCCGACGCACAATCGCGGATTCATTCAGACGCCGCATAACCGGGATTAGCGCGGGCTCTCTCAACACGTCGTCCCCGCGAACGCGCCACGAGCGCGGGGACGACGAAAGAGTTCTTACGCTCCCGCGACGATCTCGTTGAGTGCCTCGCCGAAATGTTCGGGCACCGTCATGCCAAGCCATCTTGGAGACTGCGGTGAGAAGTCGCAGGTGCGTTTTCCTCTACGACGTAACCTGCGAATTGGATTTGTCATCACGATAATTTTTATCCTGAAACCACCCCAAAACCCTCCCGTAACTCGGCCAACGACGGCGCTGTTGGAGCCCTGAAGGTTCCACCGCTGTTGTTCACACGAGCCGGCGGACACCCGCCGGTCAGCTCATCAATCGGGAGATTGTACATGTCGAAACGTATTGCACTGTTGTCCGCCGTCGCGTTCAGCGCGCTTGCCATTACCGCCAGCGTCGTTGCGCCCGCCAGCGCCGAAGACAAGAAGATGATGAAGAGCGAAATGTCCGGCGAGAAGACCGTCATGGTCGGCGGCGCCGCGATGTTCCCGTCGAAAAACATCGTCCAGAACGCCGTCAATTCGAAGGATCACACCACGCTGGTCGCCGCGGTGAAGGCCGCCGGCCTGGTCGACACGCTGGAAAGCAAGGGCCCGTTCACGGTGTTCGCGCCGACCAATGCCGCCTTCAGCAAGCTGCCGGCCGGCACCGTCGAAACGCTGGTGAAGCCCGAGAGCAAGGCGACCCTGACCAAGATCCTCACCTACCATGTGGTGGCAGGCAAGCTTGAGGCGTCCGACCTGACCGATGGCAAGAAGCTCAAGACCGTTGAAGGCGAAGAGCTGACCGTCAAGAAGTCGGGCGACAAGGTCATGATCGTGGATGCCAAGGGCGGTTCCTCGACCGTCACGATCCCGAACGTCAACCAGTCCAACGGCGTGATCCATGTGGTCGACACCGTCCTGATGCCGGCGTCGTAACTCCCGCGCGTCCCTGCATTGTCCCTACGGGACGCGTAAAACGGCGAGCCGGGGCAACCCGGCTCGCTTTTTTGTGACCACGATACGCCCCAGGCATCGATCTGATAGCGTCATGGCAGTAACGGAACCCGGGTTCCCGGCGTATAAACGGGTACCAATTGCAGCGACGGATCAACCCATGTCCAGCCTTACAGCAGACGGCGAGCAAACCGGCGCCGCCACAACGAAAGTCATCCAGCCGGCCTGGGTACGGGCCCTGCACTGGACCAACGCGGTGGCCATGGTGCTGATGATCATGTCGGGTTGGCAGATCTACAACGCCTCACCGCTGTTCAGCTTTACGTTCTCGCATTCGATTACGCTGGGCGGCTGGCTCGGCGGCGCGCTGCTCTGGCATTTCGCCGCGATGTGGCTGCTGATGGTCAACGGCCTGATCTATCTGGCGCTCGGATTTGCCACCGGCCGCTTCCGCAAGAAGTTGCTGCCTATCACGCCGGCGGGCGTGATCTCGGACACCCGGGCCGCGCTGACCGGCAAGCTCTCGCATGACGATCTCAGCAAATATAATTATGTGCAGAAGATGCTCTACGCCGGCATCATCGTCGTGGGCGTCCTGATCGTGCTGTCGGGGTTGTCGATGTGGAAGCCGGTGCAGTTGCAGTGGCTGACGGCGCTGTTCGGCGGCTACGCGGTGGCCCGCTACGTTCATTTCATTTGCATGGCGGCGATTGTCGCCTTCATGGTGGTTCATGTCGCGCTCGCGGTCTTGGTGCCGAAGAGCCTGCGCGCCATGATCATTGGCCGGTAAGGAGAAGCATCATGGGCCGCATGCGCAATCTTCTGATCCCGGGCGTCGACAAGAAGCTGCTGCTCGGGGATGCCGTCAAGACGATGCCCGACCTGACCCGCCGCCGTTTCATCTCGGGCGGCGCCAGCCTCGGCGCGCTGACGCTGCTGACCGGCTGCGACGTCTCGGACAGTTTTTCGGCCGAGGAGATGTTGAAGCAGATATCGAAATTCAACGACGGCGTTCAGGCGGCGATCTTCAATCCCAACGCCATGGCGCCGACCTTCTCGGAGAAGGACATCACCAAGCCGTTTCCGTTCAACGCCTATTACGACATCGACGATGCGCCCGAGGTCGACGGCAAAAGCTGGAAGCTCGAAGTGCGCGGCCTCGTCGACAACAAGAAGCCGTGGACTCTGGAAGAGCTATACAAGCTGCCGCAGGTCAAGCAGATCACCCGCCACATCTGCGTCGAGGGCTGGAGCGCGATCGGAAGCTGGACCGGCACGCCGCTGCGCGATTTCCTGAAGATCATCGGCGCGGATACCCGGGCCAAATACGTCTGGTTCCAGTGCGCCGACAAGGACGGCTACAACTCACCGCTCGACATGGCCACCGCATTGCATGCGCAGACCCAGATGACGTTCAAATTCGGCGACGAGATTTTGCCGCGCGCCTACGGTTTCCCGATGAAAATTCGGGTGCCAACCAAGCTCGGCTTCAAGAATCCGAAATACGTGATGTCGATGGAAGTCACCAACGAGTACAAGGGCGGGTACTGGGAAGACCAGGGGTATAATTCGTTCAGCGGGAGCTAGGCCTGATCGGGCCCCGAAGCTGATCAACGAACCTCGGCGCCGCTGGTCGCGAATTCAGGCATGCCAAGCATCGCCTTCGCGACCGGGTCGCCCGGGTATCGGTCCAGGATCTCCCGGTATGTCTTCGCGGCGGCTCGATAGTCACCGGCTTCGAACAGGCTGGAGGCCGATCGGGTCATCTCACACAACTTGGCGGCGGTTACATCCGGGCGGAGCTCCGGATCGTCGCTGCCCGAAATCCCCATCAGCTCGTAGATCATGAAGTGTTGCTCGCGGCCCTTGACGGCGATGTCGCGCAGAGGCCGGACCAGTATGGTTTCTCCGGCGTCGTCGACCACGGCGGTGCTGACGCAGATCTCTGTTCCGAATTGCTTGTTCATTCCCTCCAGCCGCGACGCGACATTCACGCCGTCGCCCATCGCCGTGTAACTGAAACGCTCGGCCGAGCCGACATTTCCGACCAGAACGTCGCCGGTGTTCAACCCGATTCTGATCCGGAAGGGAGAGTGGCCGCTCGCAAGCCAATTTTCATTTACGGCCTGGAGGCGCCGCACAGAGCGAAGCGCTCCGCGACAAGCACGCAATGCGTGATCCGGCAACTCAAGCGGGGCGCCCCAGAAAGCCATCACGCCGTCGCCAATAAACTTGTCGACGGTGCCGCCCTCGTCGGCGACCGCATGCGAAACGACTTCGAAGTAGGCGGACATCTGCTGGAGCAATTGATCGGGGTCCGAGTGCTCGGCATGAGTGGAGAAGCCCTCGACGTCCGAAAAGAACACCGTCAGGCAGCGTCGCTCGACCCCGAGCGCCAATGGTATCCCGGATTTGATGAGCCCCTTCACGACATCAACAGGCGCAAACGAGGCGAACGACATCAACGAGCTGCGCAAAAGGATGGCCGCGGTTTGCAGCTGGGCAATCTCCTTGATCCTTGATGACGGGTCGTGGCCCTTGCGGAAGGACAGGTCTTCGATCGCTTCAAGCTCCCGTGTGATCCTTACGAGCGGTTGCGTCAGTCGCCGCGCGAGAATGAAAATAAGGGCCAGTTCGACCATCGTCAGCACGGCGATGGTAAGGATGATCTTCTGGTTGGTTTCACGCAGCTGGCCTACAAAATCGTCTGTGGGGGTCAGGATCACCGATTGCCAGGGACTGCCAAAACTCTCGGGGAATCGCGCAAATGAAGCGCTCAATTCGCGACCGCCGCGCGGCGAATTGAATACAAACGCATCGCTGCTGGTCTCGATGTGCAGTCGATAGGCCTCCCGGACGTCAATATTGTCAACGCTTGCAAGGGTGGCGATCTGCAATGTCCCTCCTGCAAGATTGACCGCCTTTTCCCGTTCCGACGAAGCGATTATTCTTCCGTCGTTGGGGTCGGCGATGATCGTGACGCTGTTGCGACTGGGCCGCTGCATCGACAGATAGCGTGAAAGCACGTCGAATGTGATATTCACGGAGGCGCAGCCGAGAAATTCCTCATTGTCGCGATAGATCGGATAACGCGCCGAGATGATGGGATAGCCGGTATCCGGATTGATCGAAGGGGGGTGACGTAAAGCGCCCTCGACTCCCTCGCGGCGGCATAGCCCGGCAGGGTCCGGACATCGAGAGAAGCGGGCGCGCTGTAGTGTGCGATGTTGTGTGGCCACGTATCGTAGAACGTGCGGTGGCGTTTGCGGTCAGCGTCCGCCGAGAACGGATCGATGTAACTCGAGTGCCAATTCGCCGCGGCGGGAATTTGGCTGTCCGATCGCTTGCGATCCGCGTCGACCCGGGTGACCACGCGGTGGTAGCCGTCCTCGAAGCTCACATAGGCGGCGTCGATCTGGGTCGATGATGTAAGCACGCGGTACAGCGCGTCGCGGCTGGCCTCGGTTCGGAAGAATGACGGTTGAGCGGCTGCCGATTCCGCAAGAAGCCCGAGCATCCCACCGACACTGCGCATCAGGTTCTCGATGCTGTCAATGGTGGCGAAACGGGACTTCTCGATCTGGTCCTGCAGCATCGAAACGATCACTTCGCTGTTCTTCCGGTGATTGAAAGTGAGGATGAAAATCAGGATCGGAATGCTGAGGCACACGAACAGCCCGGCCATCACGACGCTGAGGCGAAGATGGTTGGCAATCGCCTTGTTGACCCTGCGATAGAGCAGTAGTGCGCCGGTGCCGAGCAACAGCAGCGTCGCTGCGATCGCAGCCCATCTTGGCCAGCCATCGAATCGCGCCTGAAACGATTGATAGATCGGCGGGGCAGGCAGCTTGCCCCGCGGCAGCATGCCGAGGTCCTGATAGATTCGCGCTATGGCGTTCCAGCGTTCCGGTGTCTGGCTGCCGAGCTTGATCAGTCCCGGCTCTATCAGGGCTTCGGTTCGGACGGCTTCGAACACCAGTGCCTCGCGTAACTTGATGACGGGGTAATGGCGCAGGATGATGTCGACCGTTTCCTGCTTGTTGGCCAGGGCATATTCCCAGCCCTTCAGGCTGGCCGCGAGGAACGCCTGGGCCTTTGCCGGATCGCGTCGCGACAGCGCTTCAGTCGTGCAAAGGTTGTCGCCGTAGAAGTCGAAGCCAAAGCTCCGTGGCGTGAAGGATCGATAGGGAACGCCGTTCTGTTCGAGGATAAACGGCTCGTTCGTGACATACGAAACCATCGCATCGGCCTTGCCGGCCACGAGATCCATCGGATTTCCGGTGTGTTCGACCCGCGGCAGCGTCGCATAGTCCACTCCCTGCTGTTTCAACATCGCCGCAAGGTCGTCGCTGCCCGACGCATCCATCAGCCGTCGGCCAGCCAGTTCAGGCACGGAGTTGATTCGCGCCCGGCTCGGGACAAGGATATTCGCGGCAGAATGCTGAAAAATTACCCCGAGCACCACGACCTTCGCCTGGCCGGGCCGCGGCAGCAGGACGCCTGTCATGCAGACGCCGAAATCCGCCTTGCCGGCGGCAACGTCCACCATTGCATCGATGTCGGGCCCACCTGCCCGGATTTCGACATCGAACCCCGCGTCGCGATAGTAACCTTTCTCAAGAGCGACATAGTATCCGGCGAACTGAAATTGATGCAGCCATTTGAGTTGCAGGGATACCCTTTCGAGGGCGCTGGCCGATCCCGATAAAAGGATTGTCACGATGACCAGCAAAGAGGCGGCCATCTTCGTCCACCTATCGCGGTCAGAAAGAGATGCGGCGCCGTCTCCGGACCGTAGCAACGAACGTCGTGCGGTGCCGGGAAAAGACATAGATCTCCGGGAAATGATTCAATCAGGTGGCTGTGGCCATCGGGCTAGCCTAGATTTCGCGGTTCCCCGAAGCTTGATCTGGGTCAAGGCTTCCACGTCCGGAAGGGGTGGTGCGGGTCAGGAACTGCGCGCCAGCTTCCTCTGAAACGCCGCCAGCACGGCTCCCAGCGCCAGCATCGCCGCCGAAATATTCAGCGCGAACGACAGGCTGCCCATTGCATCCGTAATCGCGCCGACCACCGTCGGGCCCAGGGTCTGGCCGATGCCGAACGAGATCGTCATAGCCGCGATCGCGGTCGGCCAGGCCGGCAGCGGATAATTCTGGCGGACGAAGGCGGTGGTGGAGCCGACCACGGCGAAGAACGCGACGCCGAATACCAGTGCCGATGATGCCAATAGCCCGATCGAATGGCCGAAGATCGGCATCGCCGCACCGATGGCGTTGACGCCGAGGATGATGGCGGTGGTGAGGCCCCCACGATCGAGCGCCAGCACGCGGCGCCATACCCAGGGGGTCACGAAGGCGCTCACGCCGATCAGGCTCCAGAACGCGCTCTGCGCCGCTGCGCCGCCGCCGGCGTCGCGCACATAGGCGATCATGAAGGTCATGTAGGCGATGTAGCCGGCGCCGAACAGGAAATAGCCGGCGAGATAGAACGCCACCGGCGCGATGGCGAATTTGGCGGATGCTGTCGCGGCGCCCGGGGCGTCGGCGTGCAGCGGCGCCAGCAGCAAGGGAATGGTCATGACGATCGCGAGCAGCGTCATCGCCCACCACACGATCCACCACGAGCCCGGTCCGAACGCCTGCAGCACGAACGGCGCCGCCAATCCGGATGCCAAAATGCCCATGCCGGGCCCGGCATAGAACAGGCTGAGCAGAAAATTCGCCCGCTCGGGGCGCGACTGCGCAATCGTCGCGGCCAGCGCGCCGCCACCGACAAAGGCGCCCGCGGCGCCGACGCCCGCCAACAGCCGCGCGAAACTCAGCACGACAAAATTGCCCGACATCGCGCACAGCGCCAGCGACAGCACGCAGGCCAGGGTTCCCCAGCGCGCCGTGGCAGCCAGGCCAAAGCGCCGGATCACGCGCGAGACCAGCAGCGCACCGGCGAGATAGCCGGCCGCGTTGACCGTGTTCATGAAGCCGGCCGCGGAATACGACCACACCAGCGAGTCGCGCATGTCAGGCAGCACCAGCGCATAGGCGAAGCGGCCGATGCCGAGACCGACGGTCGGCGCCAGCGACAGAATGAGAATCAGCCGCGCGGGATGCGGATAGGCTTGGGGAAGGTTGGGGGATTTCACAGAGGACTCCGGCAGGGACCGCATTGTGACAGGCTAAACCTGCCTTGCACAAGCGCACGAGCCGCAGAGGTGTCTTGTTGTCATCCGATCAACACCAGCGCGACGCCTGCGACCGTGAGCAATGTCCCTGCCACGATGCGCGGCGTGATGGCGATGTGCTTGAGCACGATCGCGCTCAGGCCCACGGTGACCAGCGGGTAGATCGCCGCCAACGGCGCCACCAGCGTGATCGGCCCGTGGCGCACCGCGACGAACAGGCTGAGCGCGCTGAGCCCGTTGGAGATGCCGGTGACAGCGAACCAGAGCCGGCCCGAACGGGACCCTTCGACGGTGAAGCTGCCCTTGCGAAAACGCTGCACGGTGAGAACGACCAGCGACGACATGATGTAGCCGATCAGGCAGGCCCATAATGGGCTCGGCCAGACCTCGAGTCCAAGCTTGACGATCGGCGGCACCACGCCGCGCACGAACGCGCCGCACAGCGGCAGCAGCAGCGCCCAGCTCCGCCAGCTGCCAAGGTCGCGCGACCGCGTCACCGTGATGATGACGGCGCCGGATACCGCGATCACGGCGCCGACCAGTTGCGGCGGCTGCAGCGGCTCATGCAGCAACAGCAGCGCCAGCGAGACCGCAAACAGCGGTGCCAGGTTGCCGAGCGTCGAGGTGACCACCGGCCCCAGCGCGCGGTTGGAAGCAAAGGTCAGCAAGGTCAGCGACGCCGGGAAAAACAGCCCGATGGCGATGAAGGCCGGCAGTCCCTGCCAGACCACCGGCTCGCCGTGCAGCAGCAGCGGCGACAGCAGCAGAAACAGCAGGGTGAAGGAGGGAACGCTGATCGCGGCGCCCGACAGCGGCTCGACCGAACGCAACCCCAACTGCGCCGTGACGACGCCGGCGCCGAGAAAGGCGGCCGACGCGAAGGCGAAAAATACCGCTGAGGTCATGGGGTGGTTCTTGGCGTCCGTCTTGGCGTCCGTCTTGGGGCGGGCTTGAGGAGGGATTGTCACCTCGACGGACCGCCTTGCCAAGCCGCCTCGGGCGTTTTAGCACTCCCGCGCGATTTCTCGTCATGCCCAGGCTCGACCCGGGCATCCATCCTTCTCAAGAAAGCTGGATTGCCGGGTCAAGCTCGGCAATGACAACCAAAACACGAGTCCAGAGGTAACGATCCATGGCGACCCACAAACTGCTGCTTCTCCCCGGCGACGGCATCGGCCCCGAAGTGATGGGGGAGGTGAAACGCCTGATCGACTGGATCAATGCGTCGGGCATCGCGAAGTTCGAGACCGATCAGGGGCTGGTCGGCGGGTCGGCCTATGACGCGCACAAGGTTTCCATCAGCGAAGGCGACATGGCCAAGGCCACCGCGGCCGACGCCATTATCTTCGGCGCGGTCGGCGGTCCGAAGTGGGACGCCGTACCCTATGAGGTGCGGCCGGAAGCCGGGCTGCTGCGGCTGCGCAAGGATCTCGGCCTGTTCGCCAACCTGCGGCCGGCGGTGTGCTATCCGGCGCTGGCGGAAGCCTCCAGCCTGAAGCGCGAGATCGTCGAAGGCCTCGACATCATGATCGTGCGCGAGCTCACCGGCGGCGTCTATTTCGGCGAGCCGAAAACCATCACCGATCTCGGCAACGGCCAGAAGCGCGCTATCGACACCCAGGTCTACGACACCTACGAGATCGAGCGCATCGCGCGCGTCGCGTTCGACCTGGCGCGCAAGCGCCGCAACAAGGTCACCTCGATGGAAAAGCGCAACGTCATGAAGTCGGGCGTGCTCTGGAACGAGGTTGTGACCGCCGTGCATGGCCGTGAATACAAGGACGTGACGCTGGAGCATCAGCTCGCCGATTCCGGCGGCATGAATCTCGTGAAGGCGCCCAAGCAGTTCGACGTCATCGTCACCGACAATTTGTTCGGCGACATGCTCTCGGACATCGCGGCGATGCTGACGGGATCGCTCGGCATGCTGCCCTCGGCCTCGCTCGGCGAGATCGACGCCAAGACCAAAAAGCGCCGTTCGCTGTTCGAGCCGGTGCACGGCTCGGCGCCGGACATCGCCGGCCAAGGCCTCGCCAACCCGATCGCGATGATTTCCTCGTTCGCGATGGCGTTGCGCTATTCGTTCGACATGGGCGCGCTGGCCGACAAGATCGAGGCGGCGATCGCGGCCGTGCTCGCGAGCGGGTTGCGCACCGCGGATATCAAGTCCGAGGGCACGACGGCGGCGAGCACGACGCAGATGGGCGAAGCGATTTTGAAGGAATTGCAGAAGCTGCACGCGTAGCGGCAACAAACGGTGTCGTCCCGGTTCAAGGCCGGGACGATAGCGTGGATCAATCCGGATAGAGCGGAATCCGCGACGGATAGCCACCCATATCCGACGGCGGGTTCAGCGGACCGCGGTCGATCGGGCGGTTGTTGTTCTCGCGCGCGAACGACGGGTAACCGATGGCCGGCGGGAAGGCGTAGTCCTGGAACTTGCGGTCGCCCGGCAGCACTTCGGTGCCGGCATCGAGCCAGGAACGGGTGGTGACGTAGACGCGTGTGTGCGGACCCTGCTGGTAGGAGCGGTTCGGGCCCTGCGCGCCGTAAACGGGACGGCCGTCACGGTCGTACTTCTGCTTGGTCTGGGCGCTGGCGGAGGTCACGCCTGATACCGCGAGGGTCGCGGCAGCAAGCAGCATCGCGAGCTTGCTCGCAGCGGAGAATTTCGGGGTCATCGCGTCCTCGTCTTGGTCAGCCTGCGCGGGCCGGCGGATCGTCACATCTGGTTGGGTTCATTGTAGCCGCCCCTGACCCGCGCTCGCTAGGTCAATTGCGCCACACCGGACCACAATAATGCCGGCCAAAGCGAGAAAGTTTCATGAAAACCAGTGTCTTGGCTGGATGTCGCCACAATTGCGGGCGCGCCGAAAGGCCGCGCCTCAAAAGTTGGGATCAGAACGCCCCGCGCAGCCGCGGGTTATCGGCCCCGGTCACCCAGTCCGCTGACAGCGCCGGCACGGATGTCGCCACGCAGTCGCTGCGCCGCAGTTCGGCATGGGCGAACAATTCCGCCAGTCTGGCGTCGTTTCCGGCTGTCAGCAGCATCAGGCGGTTCAGCATGCAGCCGATCGCAGCACGGCGGGCCGGCAGATTGTCGCCTTGGCAGGACCAGCCGGAGATCCGGAAATTGGGATCGTCGACGCGCTTCACGAAGCCCAGGCAGGCCCGTGCATCGTCGGCGCCGCCGACCAGGCCAAGCAGCGTGACCGGGCCGAATTTGCTGTCGACCATGCCCTCGGCTTCCAGCTCGCGCGCACCGTCCGGGTCCATCCGGGCCGCGATGTCCGCGACCGCAGGTCCGACCTGATGCTCGTCGCCGGGGCGATAGAGCTCAAGCTCGGCGACCGCTCTGTTCTCGGTGCCGGTCCAGCGGAAGACGTCCTTGCGGCCCCCCTCGGGATGCCGGTAGATCGCGTAAGCCTCTGTTTTATTTTGGAAAATGAACTGGCTGACGGCGAAGGCCGGCGCCGAGCGCTTGGCCTGGACCCAGGCGCCCGTGGCCGCGGGCTCCATGGCAACGGCGTCCGGCAACCGGTTCCACAGCGCGATACCGCCGATGGCCATCAGCGCCAGCATCATTACATAGGCACATAGCCGTGCCAGCGTGCCGCAGACCTCGTCTGCAAAGCTCGTCAGCATCGGATGGATTGTTGTCGTATAATTGGACTTGGCCGGATCGGCCGGAAACGAATGCATCAAACGCCCAAACACAGCCGCCAAACGTTGTCTTGTGGACGTTTCTCGCATAGAAGCGCTGCCTCTTCCCTTTCCGCTTTCGGCGGCGGGAATGCATTTTTCTTCGGAGAGTGAACGATGGGTTACAAAGTCGCGGTGGTCGGTGCGACCGGCAATGTCGGGCGGGAAATGCTCAACATTCTGGACGAGCGCAAATTCCCCGCCGACGAGGTCGTGGTGCTGGCCTCGCGCCGCAGCGTCGGCGTAGAGGTCTCCTATGGCGACCGCACCCTGAAGGTCAAAGCGCTCGAACACTACGATTTCAGCGACGTCGATATCTGCCTGATGTCGGCCGGTGGCTCAGTGTCGAAGGAATGGTCGCCCAGGATCGGCGCCGCTGGCTGCGTCGTGATTGACAATTCGTCGGCGTTCCGGATGGATCCGGACGTGCCGCTGATCGTGCCGGAAGTGAACGCGGCTGCGGTCGCGGGCTTCACCAAGAAGAACATCATCGCCAACCCGAACTGCTCGACCGCGCAGCTGGTGGTGGCGCTGAAGCCGCTGCACGACAAGGCGACGATCAAGCGCGTCGTGGTTGCGACCTATCAGTCGGTGTCGGGCGCCGGCAAGGAGGCGATGGACGAACTGTTCTCGCAGACCAAGGCCGTCTACACCAACAGCGAACTGATCAACAAGAAATTCCCGAAGCGTATCGCCTTCAACGTCATCCCCGAGATCGACGTGTTCATGGAGGACGGCTACACCAAGGAAGAGTGGAAGATGATGATGGAGACCAAGAAGATTCTTGATCCCAAAATCAGGCTCACCGCGACCTGCGTGCGCGTGCCGGTGTTCGTCGGCCATTCGGAGGCCGTCAACATCGAATTCGAAAACCCGATCTCGGCCGACGAGGCCCGCAACATCCTGCGCAACGCGCCGGGTTGCCTCGTGATCGACAAGCACGAGCCCGGCGGCTACGTCACGCCCTACGAGGCGGCCGGCGAGGACGCCACCTATATCAGCCGCATTCGCGAGGACGCCACGGTCGAGAACGGCCTCGTGCTGTGGTGCGTCTCCGACAATTTGCGCAAGGGCGCCGCGCTGAACGCGGTGCAGATCGCCGAATGCCTGATCAACCGCAAGCTGATCAGCGCGAAGAAGAAGGCGGCTTAAAAGGCGGCGTGAGCGACGACGGAAGCTGCTAGCTTCGTAGCCCGGATGAGCGGAGCGACATCCGGGAGAACTCCATCCGATCGCGCGACTTTTCCCGGATATCGCTCCGCTCATCCGGGCTACGAAGTTACGCTAGCTCACGTCGTCGCGATCTCCCCCACGCCACGAAACTCCTTTGCCGCCGGATCGAGCACGAACAGCGAGCCCTCGGCGACGCCGAAATAGGCGCCGTGCAGGGTCATCTCGCCGCGCTCGACGCTGTTGCGCACGAACGGAAACGTCATCAGGTTTTCGAGAGAACGAAACACCGCGGCCTTTTCGATCCGCGTGGTGAAATCCTGCCGGCTCTCATGCTCGCGCTGGCTGACCTGCTCGCCGGGCTTGATGAACATCTGCATCCAGCGGCCGATGAAGTCGCCCGGCGACAACGGATCGATGTCGTCGATGAAGGCGCGGATGCCGCCGCACTGGGCATGTCCGAGCACCACGACATGCTTCACCTTCAAGACCTGCACCGCATATTCCAGCGCCGCCGAGACGCCGTGGGCGCCGCCGTCCGGCTGGAACACCGGTACCAGGTTGGCGACGTTGCGCACCACGAACAGCTCGCCGGGGCCGGCGTCGAAAATCACCTCGGGCGAGACCCGGGAATCGCAGCAGCCGATCACCATCACGGCAGGCGACTGGCCGCGCTCGGAGAGTTCCCGGTAGCGGGTCTGCTCGGTCGGCAGCCGCTGCGAGGTGAAGGTCCGGTAGCCGTCGAGCAGATGTTCGGGAAAGGGTGCCATGCGTCATGCCTAACCATAAGCCGATGACGGGAACAAGGCTTTCGAACCACAAGCTGAAATGTTAGGCCGTCAGGCTCCAAAACATAGGGAATTCAGCCATGATCCGTCCGCGCCGCAGCCTGTTGTTCATGCCGGGATCGAACGCGCGGGCGCTGGAAAAGGCGCGCGTTCTGCCCGCCGACGGCATCATTCTCGACCTCGAGGATTCGGTGGCGCCGGACGCCAAGGCTACCGCCCGCGATCAGATCGCGAAAGCTGTTGCCGCCGGCGGCTTCGGCAAGCGCGAGGTGCTGATCCGGATCAACAGTCTCGATACGCCATGGTGGGTCGACGACATCGGCATGGCCGGCAAGGCCAGGCCCGACGGCATCCTGGTTCCCAAGGTTTCCACCGTCGACGATCTCAACGCCATCGCGGATCGCCTGGGCGATATCAACGCCGACGCCTCGATCCGTGTCTGGGCCATGATCGAGACCGCGCGCGCGGTGCTCGATGCCGACAAGCTCGCCGCCGCGGCGAAGGATTCCGAAATCAGGCTTGCCGGCTTCGTGTTCGGGCCCAATGACATTTCGCGGGAGACGCGGATCCGGATGCAGCCGGGGCGGGCGGCGATGATCCCGATGATCACGCATTGTATTCTCGCGACGCGCGCACACGGGCTGGAAATTCTCGACGGGCCCTACAGCGACATCAGCAACATCGACGGCTTTGCCGTCGAATGCGCGCAAGGCCGCGATCTCGGCTTCGATGGCAAGACCCTGATCCATCCGAGTCATATCGAGGCCTGCAACGCCATCTTCACGCCGCCAGCCGAAGAGGTCGCCGAAGCGCGCAAGATCATCGCGGCGTTCGCCAAGCCTGAAAACGCCTCACGCGGCGCGATCCAGCTCGACGGGCGGATGGTGGAGCGGCTGCACGCCGACATGGCCAAGCGTACCATCGCGATCGCGGATGCGATCGCAGCGATGGGGAGCTAGAGCATGGTCCGGAAAAAGCGGGCACCGGTTTTCCGAAAAGATCATGCTCAAACAATAAGATGATCGACGAGCATGGTTCAACTCAGTTGAAGCATGCTCTAGTCGCGCTTCAGGCTGAGAATGTAGTTCGTGATGTCGTCGGCCTGATCAGGCGTGATGATCAGATTGGGCATTCGGTTGTGGCTCGTCTTCATGAAGACCTTGAGCGACAGCGCCGTGGTCGACGCGCGGTTGGCGATCACCACGAAATCCGGCGGGCTGCCGCGCGTTCCCGCGGTCGTCGCCTCGATCGCGTGACAATCCCTGCACCAGGACTCTGCCAGACGATGTCCGGCCGAGGCGCTGTCTGACGGCAGCGTGGCGCCGCCGGCATTGTGCATGCGCACGAACACGAGCGCTGCGGCGACGCAGATCGCGCCGATCGCAATATGCAGCCAGGTGGAGCGCGTCATGTCGATTCGCTCTCGGAAGCCTGGATTTTACGAACGGGCCATCGGGCCGAGGCCGTCGATGGTGGGCGCGTTGGCGCAATAGTCCTCGTAATGCGCAGCCGCGGTGCCGGCGGCGAGATCGCGGTCACACCGGTGCTTTTGGCTGCACAAAGCGCAGACGCGCTCCATATCGCGCAGTACCAGCGGCTCGGTGCGCACGAGCGCTTCCTGGTCGATTCCGAGCGCTTTCAGCATTTTCGGCAGCTCGTCGGCGGCGTGCGGTCCGGCGCGGACCAGCGCCTCCAGATCGCCGGAGGACATCCGTAATTCGTTGGCGATCCGGCCGAAATTGGCGGCGTCCATTTCGCGCATTTCCTTCAGCTCCCGGCGATGCTTCAGCCAATCGGCAAAGGTGTCGATCACGAGCTCGACGACGGGATAGGGATGTTCCTGAACGGTCATGGCGCGGCTCCCTTGATGATCGGCCTCAGGATGCGCACAAATCCGGCGCGCGTCGTTGCGCTGGATCAAAGAGGGGAGGCAACTGGCGGGGAGGGTGGACTATCGCGTCCCGAACTTCTCCGCAGCCCAGGCATAGAGGCTGCCCGGAATCGGCTTTTCGCCGCCGCGGCCTTTGGGCGAAATGTGCAGGCCGATGATTTGGGGATCGGCGAGCAGCGCTGAAAAATCCGTTGGTTCGAAAAACAGTTTTGGTTCGGCATGCACCGCATAGAACGACTGCTTCGGCAGCGCGTTTTTCAATTCGTTTGAACGGCGCGCCAGCGCGGTCAGCGCGGCCGGGCCGTAGATCGCGACCCTGATGTCGGCGAGGCGGTTCGAGCGCCCGCGCCATTGTCGCAGCGCAAAGGTCAGGCGATGGCGCAGCGCCAGCCAGTCGGGCGTCAGTTCGTCCTGCGCCATCAGGTTCTCGAACGCGCGGACGATCGGATCATCCGGTGGCAGATACAACACCGAATTGCCGAGTTGGCGCGGCCGCTCCCACGCGAAATAGGGTTTTACGAGATCGATCTCGACCGATTTTAACAGCAGCACGTCGGCGTCGAGCCACAGCCCGGCCTTCTCGGCCATCAGCCGCATCCGGAAGAAGTCGCTGAATTGCAAAATCGTCCAGTCGCGCCAGCTGCCGTCGGGCTCCGGCGGGCGCAGCCGTTCGGAAAAGGAATGCGGCAGGATCGCTTCGGCCTCGGCGTTCCCGACGCCGTCGGGCAGGCCGGGGAGCGGATCGAAGCTGTAGACGGTGACCTTGTGGCCAGCCGCAACCTGCGATCGCAGGCAGGTCTGCCTGAGCGCGTCGAGCGGGCCATGCCAGAAAGTGACGACGTCAGGCCGCATCGCGTCGCCTCATAAAAAAAGAGCCCCGATTTTTGATCGGGGCTCTTCCGGAAACGGATCAGGCCCAGGCGCGCTCTTTTTTCGCCTTGGCTTCGTAATCGTCAATGGACGTCTTCTTTTCCATCGTCAGGCCGATGTCGTCGAGGCCGTTGAGCAGGCAATGCTTGCGGAACGGATCGATCTCGAACTTCACCGTGCCGCCGTCGGGACCGCGGATCTCTTGGGCAGCGAGATCGATCGACAGCGTCGCGTTGGCGCCGCGCTCGGCGTCGTCGAACAGCTTGTCGAGATCTTCCTGGGCAACGCGGATCGGCAGGATGCCGTTCTTGAAGCAGTTGTTGTAGAAGATGTCGCCGAACGAGGTCGAGATCACGCAGCGGATGCCGAAATCCAGCAGCGCCCACGGCGCGTGCTCGCGGCTCGAGCCGCAGCCGAAATTGTCGCCGGCGACCAGCACCTTCGAATTGCGGTAGGCCGGCTTGTTGAGGATGAAGTCCGGGTTTTCGCTACCGTCATCCTTGTAGCGCTGCTCGGAGAAAAGTCCCTTGCCAAGGCCGGTGCGCTTGATGGTTTTCAGGTACTGCTTCGGAATGATCATGTCGGTGTCGACATTGATGATCTTCAGGGGCGCCGCAACGCCTTCCAGTGTGGTGAACTTTTCCATCGATCGCTTCCCGGCTTCAAATGAGGGACAGGGTGGCTGATTTATACCGAATGAGGCGTTGGCAAAAGGTCAATTTGCGCATGGGCCCTTTGTTTTTTGCGTGTTCTCTACGTGAGAAACGGTCCCGGACGCGTTATCCGGCGCCGGCCTCGATCGCCTCCATATCGGCGTCGGAGAGCCCGAAATGGTGGCCGATTTCGTGAATCAGGACGTGGCGGACGATATGGCCGAGCGTTTCCTCATGCTCGGCCCAGTAGTCGAGGATAGGCCGGCGATAGAGCCAGATCATGTTGGGCAGGCGGGCGATGTCGCCATGGCTCTGGTGCGGCAGGCCGGTGCCCTGGAACAGGCCGAGCAGGTCGAACTCGGATTGGGCCTGCATCTCGTCCAGCACCTCGTCGGTCGGAAAATCGTCGACGCGGATGACCACGCCCTCGCACAGGGTGCGAAAACCCTCTGGCAGGCGCTCGAACACCTCGTGCGCCATGGCTTCCATTTCGGCGAGCGAGGGGGCTTTGGCTTCGGTCCACATCTGCGTTCTTTAGAGCAAGTTCCGCCGGCGCGCACGGTTTTGCGGAGTTGACCTTGGCCTTCCAATCGGAGACCGTACGGCCCGGGTTCAGGCTTGGGTGGATGGAATGAAGCGGATTGTGACGGTCGCAATATCGGCTGCTTTTGTGGGGCTTTTGCCCCCGGGGACGGTGGCGCAGGCGCAGACAGCATCGTCGGGGCTGCGGATCGCGCAGGCGTCGCCCCCGGCCGATACGTCCTATCAGCGCCGCAAGCCGCTGCGGCGCGTACCGATCTATCGAAACGAGTGGGAGCCCGACGTCTATCCGCGCTACAACCCCGGCCCCAACGCCGTGCGCGATTGTACTGCGACCTACGTGCAGGAGCATCGGCCGAGCGGCACGGTGATCACGCCGCGGATGAACTGTTATTGGCGGCGGGGCTAGGCCTTTTTCTTCAGGTCACTTCGCGCCCGCGCACCGCGCCGATCAATCCGGCGCCGACGACAAGCGCGGATGCGCCGTAGACCAGAATGGCCATTGCCACCTGTGTGAGATGGCTTGCGGTTCCCATGCCACCGCCAGGGCCCTGCGACGCCAGCGCCGCGCCGTTGCAAAACACTTCGATGACGATGGCTGCGGCCGCGAGCGCGACGCGCGACATCGCAATGCGCATGCATGATGTTGTCATGACGATCTCCCGAAAGACGAAGCTGCAGAAGATACGCAAGACAGCCTACGCCGGTTTTACACGCGCAACTGAAAATCTTGATCGGCACGGAACAACGGCGCGTGATCGGTATTCATGTTCGTGGCGAAGTCATTCACACCGCATTCACGTCATCAGCCTCAGCATGCAAGCTGCGTCGCGCCGATGCGACTCACAGGAACCCAAGGAGACCAATAGATGCAGGTGACGAAAGTAATCGGGCTTGCGGCCGTCGGCGCATTGCTCGTTCTCGCCGCTCCGGTCGAGCGCGCGCAGGCGCTGTCGCTCAGCAACCCCGGCGCCGCGGCGGCGGTGCAGCAGGATGTCAGGCCGGAGACCACCGAAGTGAGGTGGGGCCATCACCACGGGTGGCACCGCGGCTGGCATCGCCACCATCGCTGGCATCATCATCGTCACTGGCGCCGCTGGTGATCCAAATCTGATTTAGATCAAATAGGCCCGTTCGCAGCGGGCCTATTCTCATTGGTGGGCGCGGGTCATGAGGTCGCGGCCACGAAGCCGCGACCGATTGCTGCGCGTTGTCGATTCATCTGCATCCCTGAGGAACTCGTCATGAAGACATTAATCGGATCAGTGCTAGTTGCGGGTGTGCTGGTGTTTGCCGGCTCGGCAGCGATCAATCCGGCCGCCGCGGCGGCGCCGCAAGTGAACGCGCAGACCTCAGCCAGTTCAGCTGCGACCGACTTCAGCGCGCGCCGCTACTACCGCCGCCATTATCGTCGCTACTACGGCTACC
This sequence comes from Hyphomicrobiales bacterium, assembly GCA_038244925.1. Taxonomy (GTDB): domain Bacteria; phylum Pseudomonadota; class Alphaproteobacteria; order Rhizobiales; family Xanthobacteraceae; genus Bradyrhizobium. The sequence goes on from JBBRSX010000035.1 coordinate 19,289, forward strand.
CCGCGTATTATCGCCCCGCCTACCGGCCCTATTACTACGCGCGGCCCTATTACTATCGGCCCTATCCCTATTACGCGCCGGCGCCGTTCCCGTTCGGGCTTGGGTTTGGTCCGTTCTGGTGATGAGGTGCTGGAACGCGAAGCGCGAAAAATTTCCGCACGGTCATCAAGCGGTCGACGCATTCATGGCGCATTCACATGGCCTTCTCTAACGTCATGCTGGGAGCGACCGTACATGAACGCGACGGGGCCCGCCGCAAAAGCGGCGCCAGGCAGCGTCGCTGCTTAGGGAGGGTTCATCGATGACGATATTCGATGCCGGACGCGGCCTTGCCCGCGGTCTGGGTCTTGCGGCCGCGGCGATGTTCGTTCTCGTCGCCAGCTCACAACAGCGCGCCGAGGCGTTCTCGCTTGCCAGTCCCGGCACCGCGCCGGCAGCTAAAGCCGCAACCGACGGATCGATGATCCAGGTTCGCGGCGGTCACGGCGGCGGTGGTGGCCATGGCGGCGGCGGGTTCCACGGCGGCGGCGGTGGTTTTCACGGTGGAGGTTTTCACGGCGGAGGCGGCGGCTTCCACGGTGGCGGCTTTCATGGCGGCGGTTTCCGCGCCGCGCCGGTGTTTCACGGCGGCGGCTATCGCGCCTATCACTATGGCGGCTATCGCCACGCCTACTACCGGCCGCATTTCTACCAGCGGCACCACTTCCATCGGCGCTTCTACGGATCGTCCTACTATCCGGCCTATTACGGCTACTCGCACCGCTACTGCCGGGTGGTCTGGACCCATTACGGGCCGCGCCGTATCTGCCATCGCCCGTGGTATCGTCACCACTACCGGCATCATCACCGGCACCACTACCGCTACTGGTGAGACCTATATTGGTAACCGAAACGAAAACAGGCGCCCATTTGGGCGCCTGATTTTCGTCGATCGGGAGTGTGGCCGGCTTAGCTGCCCCAGCCCCAGTCCTTGTACCAGGGCTTGACCTTCCACGGCGTGAGGGTTTCCAGCCGCCACTGCTCAACATGGTCCGATCGATGAGCGAGACGGGAGGTTTTCTTGGCGGCGGACGGCGGAAGATCGACCATGCGCGACTGCGTGCGGCGCCGCGACTGGGTCGTCGCCTCGCTGATCAGATCGACGAATTCGGGCTTATCCGCCATAGCCGGTTCCCTCGCGAAAGAGTTTTCGCAAGGAAACAGTCTGCGCCCAGCCTGTTAACGAGGCGTTTCCGTAATGCCTCGTTATCTATGGAAAAGGGTTAGCGCCATTCCCGGATATCGACGAAATGCCCGGCGATCGCCGCGGCTGCCGCCATGGCCGGCGACACCAGATGGGTGCGGCCCTTGAAACCCTGACGGCCTTCGAAGTTGCGGTTCGAGGTCGAGGCGCAGCGCTCTTCCGGCGCCAGCTTGTCGGGGTTCATGGCCAGGCACATCGAGCAGCCTGGCTCGCGCCATTCGAAGCCGGCCGCAAGGAAGATCTTGTCGAGGCCTTCAGCTTCCGCCTGCTCCTTCACGATGCCGGAGCCCGGCACGATCATGGCGTTGACGTGGGCGTTGACGGTCTTGCCCTCGGCGACTTTTGCGGCGGCGCGTAAATCCTCGATGCGGCCGTTGGTGCAGGAGCCGATGAAGACGCGATCGAGCTTGATGTCGGTGATTTTCGTCCCCGCCGTCAGGCCCATATATTTCAGCGCGCGATGCTTCGACAGCCGCTTGGCTTCGTCGGCGATCTCATCGGGATCCGGCACCAGGCCCGCGATCGACACCACGTCCTCGGGCGAGGTGCCCCAGGTCACGATCGGCGGCAATTTTGCCGCATCGAGCTTGAGCTCGTGGTCGAAATGCGCGCCCTGGTCGGAGCGCAGCGTGTCCCAGTAACGCATCGCGGCGTCCCAGTCGGCGCCCTTCGGCGATTTCGGGCGGCCCTTGAGAAATTCGAACGCCTTCTCGTCCGGCGCGATCAGGCCGGCGCGGGCGCCGCCTTCGATCGACATGTTGCAGACCGTCATGCGGCCTTCCATCGAGAGCGCACGGATAGCGTCGCCGGCATATTCCAGCACGTAGCCGGTGCCGCCGGCGGTGCCGATCTCGCCGATGATCGCCAGGATGATGTCCTTGCCGGTGACGCCGTCGGGCAACTTGCCGTCGACGGACACGCGCATGTTCTTGGCCTTCTTCTGGATCAGCGTCTGCGTCGCCAGCACATGCTCGACCTCGGAAGTGCCGATGCCGTGCGCCAGCGCGCCGAACGCGCCATGCGTCGAGGTGTGGCTGTCGCCGCAGACGATGGTGGTGCCGGGCAGCGTAAAGCCTTGTTCCGGGCCGATGACGTGGACGATGCCCTGACGCTTGTCGAATTCGTTGAAATACTCGATGCCGAATTCCTTGGCGTTGGCTTCCATCACCCGCATCTGCTCGATGCTCTCCGGATCGGGATTGGGCTTCGAGCGATCGGTGGTCGGGATGTTGTGATCGACCACGGCCAGCGTCTTCTCCGGCGCGTGAACCTTGCGCTTGGTGGCGCGCAGGCCTTCGAAGGCCTGCGGCGAGGTCACCTCGTGCACCAGATGGCGGTCGATATAGAGCAGGCAGGTGCCGTCGTCGGCTTCGTGCACCAAATGGTCGTTCCAGATCTTGTCGTACAGGGTTGTCGGTTGGGACATGAGCGTCGGCTCCAAAGGAAATTCTGTGTGGGTGGTCGAGCGCGGGTACGCGCGGGCAACGGGAGATTCAGCGCAGCGTCAAGCTGCGCTTCTAAGCTCAGAGGTCGCCGAGGTCGCAAAGCGTCCGAAAAAGCGGCCAGGCAGCCGCGAGCGATCGTCGATCACGATGGGAGCGACGCGCCGGCCGGCAGTGCTGGTCTGATCTGGAACCATTCTAGCCTCATAGCACACGCGATATCTAAGCGCGATATGCGTTTGCCGCCACCCGTCATTACGAGCCAACGGGTCGGCGAATGCCCGCCCGATGACGGGCCCACGAAGCAATCGAGTTTTTTGCGATGCCGAGATATGGATTGCTTCGCTTCTCTCGCAACGACGAAGGGCAACAAAAAAGCGCGGGGCCAAACCCCGCGCTTTTCGTCACATCTACTGAGGAGATGAATTACTCGCCGACGGCGACGGCGCGCTCGGTCTTCTTTTCGACGATGCGGGCAGACTTGCCGCGCAGGTTGCGCAGGTAATACAGCTTGGCGCGACGCACCTTGCCGCGGCGCACAACCTTGATCGAGTCGATCATCGGCGACATCACGGGGAATACGCGCTCGACGCCTTCGCCGTAGGAGATCTTGCGAACGGTGAAGCTCTCATTGAGCCCGCCGCCGGAACGGCCGATGCAGACGCCTTCATAGGCCTGCACGCGGGTGCGCTCGCCTTCGACCACCTTGACGTTGACGATCACGGTATCGCCGGGGCCGAACTCCGGGATCTCCTTGGTCGCAGCCAGCTTGTCGAACTGCTCTTTTTCGAGCTCTTGAATGAGGTTCATTGAAATCTCCATCGGCGGCGCGCCCAGCAGCGGGGCTGCGCGACGTCCATCTATCTATCCTGCAATGTGCGCGGATTTGGCGACCGTATAAGGCAAAGGCGCGCGCTTGTCACCCGTCTGTCTTGCTTTTTGTCCCGCTCTGGCGGGACTTTATCGCCCACAGGTCCGGCCGCCGTGCCCGGGTCAGGGCCTCTGATTCGGCCCGGCGCCAGGCCTCGACCTTGGCGTGATCGCCGGAGGTCAGGATTTCCGGGATGGGTCGGCCCTCAAACGCCTGCGGGCGGGTATATTGGGGGTATTCCAGTAGTCCTTCTGAAAAGCTCTCGTCGGTGCCGGAGGCCTCCTTGCCCATCACGCCCGGCAAAAGCCGGACACAGGCGTCGATCAGCGCTAACGCTGCGATTTCGCCGCCGGACAGCACGTAGTCCCCGATCGAGACCTCCTCCAGGTTCCGCGCTTCGATCACCCGCTGGTCGATGCCCTCGAACCGGCCGCAGACGATCAGGGGGCCGGGTCCGGCCGCGAGTTCCACGACCCGCGACTGGGTCAATGGCCGACCCCGTGGGCTCATCAACAGGCGCGGGCGGGGCTGGCCGGTGTCCGCGGCATCGATCGCCGCCGCCAGTACGTCCGCGCGCAGCACCATGCCGGGCCCGCCGCCGGCCGGAGTGTCGTCGACGCTGCGGTGGCGGTCGGTGGCGGACGCGCGGATGTCGCGCGCCTCCAGAGCCCAAAGCCCCGAGGCCAGCGCCTTGCCAGCCAGGCTGACGCCGAGCGGCCCCGGAAACATGTCTGGGAAGAGGGTGAGAACGGTGGCGCGCCAGGTCATTGGAAACCCATCACGTGAGCGTTGGGACGTCGTCGCCTTCGATTTCCTGTGGCAGTTCGATCACCACGCGTCCACCGGCGAGATCGACGGTGGGCACCACCGCATTGGTGAACGGCAGCAGCAGCGTCGGGCCTGACGGCGGCGCGATCTCGATGATGTCGCCGGCGCCGAAATTATGGACTGCCAGCACGCGGCCGATCGGTTCGTCGGCCGCGTTGACGGCGGCAAGCCCGATCAGGTCGGCGTGATAATATTCGTCCTCGTCGGTCGCGGGCAGTTTTTCACGCGCGATGTAGAGTTCGATGCCGTTGAGGCGTTCGGCGTCCTCGCGCGTCGTGACGCCCTTGAACGTCGCCACCAGGTGGTCCTTGGCGGGACGCGCCTGCGCCACCTCGAACTGGCGTGCGCCATCCTTCGTCAACAGCGGGCCGTAATCCATCACGGCCAGCGGGTCTTCGGTAAACGGCCACAGTTTTACCGCGCCGCGCACACCATGCGCGGCGCCGATACGTGCGACGCAAATCGGTGCTGACACCGTGGTGCGCCGCTATGTCTTACTTCGAGGCGGCTTCGGCAGCGGCCTTGCGCTCCTTGCGCGGCACGGCCTTTTCCGGGTTGTTGCGAACGGCGCGCTTGAGAACGCCGGCGGCATCGAGGAAGCGGGTGACGCGGTCCGACGGCTGCGCTCCCTTGGCGAGCCAGGCCTTGACCTTGTCCATGTCGAGCTTGAGGCGAGCCTCGTTGTCCTTCGGCAGCAGCGGATTGAAGTGGCCGAGACGCTCGATGAAGCGGCCGTCGCGCGGAAAGCGCGAGTCGGCGACGACGACGTGATAGACCGGACGCTTCTTGGTGCCTGCGCGGGCGAGGCGGATAACGACTGACATTTAGTTCTCCTGCGTGTGTGTTTGGATTGAGTGTGTAAGTGAATTGATCGCGATTACTTCTTCTTCCCCGGAAAGCCACCGAGGCCCGGCAAGTTCGGCTTGCCGCTCAGGCCCGTCAGTCCGGGCAAATTCGGCAGGCCTGAACGCAAGCCCGCCGGAAGATCCTTTGGCAGCGCGGGCATGCCGCCCGGCGCTGCGCCGCCCGGCATTTTCTCCGCCAGTGCCTTCATCTGTTCGGGCGACGGCATGCCGCCGCCAAAGCCCATCGCCTGCGCGATCCCAGCCATCGGGCCGCGCTTGCCCGAACCCATCGCCTTCATCATGTCGGCCATGTTCCGGTGCATTTTGAGGAGCTTGTTGACTTCCTCGACCTTGGAGCCCGCGCCGGCGGCGATCCGCTTTTTACGGCTGGCCTTGAGGATTTCGGGGTTCTTGCGCTCCTGCCGCGTCATCGAATCGATCACCGCGACCTGGCGCTTGATGATCCTGTCGTCGATCCCGGCGGCCGCGATCTGGTTCTTCATCTTGGCAATGCCGGGCATCATGCCCATCAAGCCGCTGATGCCGCCCATGTTCGCCATCTGCAGCAACTGCTCGCGCATGTCGGTCAGGTCGAACTGACCCTTGCGCATGCGCTCGGCGGTGCGCGCGGCCTTTTCGGCGTCGATATTGGCGGCGGCCTTTTCGACCAGCGACACCACGTCGCCCATGCCGAGAATGCGGCCGGCGATCCGGCTCGGATGAAAGTCTTCCAGCGCATCGGTCTTTTCACCGGTGCCGATCAGCTTGATCGGCTTGCCGGTGACCGCGCGCATCGACAATGCAGCACCGCCGCGGCCGTCGCCGTCGACGCGTGTCAGCACGATGCCGGTGAGGCCGACGCGTTGATCGAAAGCGCGCGCGAGGTTGACCGCGTCCTGGCCGGTCAGCGCATCCGCGACCAGCAGCACTTCATGCGGGTTGGCGGTCGATTTGATCTCGGCCGCCTCGCTCATCATTTCTTCGTCGAGCGTGGTGCGGCCGGCGGTGTCGAGCAGCACCACGTCGTAGCCGCCGAGCTTGCCGGCTTCCATCGCGCGGCGCGCGATCTGCGCCGGCTTCTGGCCGGCCACGATCGGCAGCGTCGGAATGTCGAGATCGCGCCCGAGTACGGCCAACTGCTCCATCGCCGCCGGGCGGTAGATGTCGAGCGAGGCCATCAGCACCTTGCGCTTGTCGCGCTGGGTCATGCGGCGGGCGAGCTTTGCGGTGGTCGTGGTTTTGCCGGAGCCTTGCAGGCCGACCATCATGATCGCGACCGGCGGCACGGCGTTGAGGTCGATGGTCTCGCCGTCGGCGCCGAGCGTATTGACAAGCTCGTCATGGACGATCTTGACCACCATCTGGCCTGGTGTGACCGACTTGACGACGGTGGCGCCGATCGCCTGCTCGCGGACGCGATCGATAAAGCTGCGCACGACGTCGAGCGAGACGTCGGCTTCGAGCAGCGCGCGGCGCACCTCGCGCATCGCGGCATCGACGTCGGCTTCCGACAGCGAACCGCGGCCCGTCAGCCGATCAAGTATTCCACCAAGCTTTTCCGACAGATTGTCGAACAATGCCGTTATCCTGTTTCGCTCCTCACCCTGAGGAGCAGGCGAAGCCTGCGCCTCGAAGGGTGGGCCGGGTTCCGTGTCTCCATCCTTCGAGACCCCGCTGCGCGGCTCCTCAGGATGAAGGTCGTTCAAACAATTTTACGCCCGAGGGCGCATCGCGCTGTCGGGCGTTGGCCTCCGGTCTCAAGGGCCGGGCGGCGGGTCGAAAAGAACGTCTTTCCGATGAAGTGCCGGGGTTAAACCTCTGGAATGGGCGAAAGTCAAGGAAAGTTGGCGCGAGGTCTTATTATACCTCCCTTAAGTCGTTGTAATAATTGGAATTTATGGAATCGGCGAATTCTGACACCCTCCCGAAGGCATCAATTGCGCCGCAGGTTCAAGTTCGGCCCGGCGACGCCATATAACGTCCCATGCCTTTTGCTCCTTCCCTCCCCTCGTGATCCCGCCCCGTGCCCGTCACCCGCCGCCATGTTCTTGGAGTGCTCGCTGGAGCCGCCACGGCTGTGGGTGTGCCGTCAATCTGGATTAACAGCATGAAGACCTATGACGGCCCCGTTTCCGATCATTTCGATGGAATGCAATTCCTCGATCCCGATGGCGTGCCGCCGAAATCCCTGGGCGAGGTGCTGCGCTGGCAGTTCGGCAGTGGCCGTCAGCGCGAAAACTGGCCGGACTGGGTGCCGAACGCGCATGCCGACACGCCACCGCCGCGCGTCGGCGGCGACAAAGTACGGCTGTCTTTTGTCGGCCACGTCAGTTGGCTGATCCAGACCCGCGATCTCAACATCCTGATCGATCCGGTGTGGTCGATGCGGGCCTCGCCGTTCTCCTTCGCCGGGCCGAAGCGGCACCATGATCCCGGCATCGCGTTCGATGCCTTGCCCGAGATCGACATCGTGCTGGTGTCGCACGGCCATTACGACCATCTCGACCTCGTGACGCTGTCGAAACTTGCCGCCAACCATTCGCCGCGCGTGATCACGCCGCTCGGCAATGACGTTACCATGCGTGGCGCGGACGCAGCGATCAAGGCCGAGGCGTTCGACTGGCAGGATCGCGTCGAACTCGGCAATGGTCTTGCGGTGACGCTGGTGCCGACGCGGCACTGGTCGGCGCGCGGCCTGTTCGACCGCAACAAGGCGCTATGGGCGAGCTTCGTGCTGGAAACGCCGGCCGGCAAAATCTACGTCGTCTGCGATTCCGGCTATGGCGACGGCAAGCATTTTCGCAGCGTCGCCGAGAAGCATGGCCCGCTGCGGCTGGCGATCCTTCCCATTGGCGCCTATGAGCCGCGCTGGTTCATGAAAGATCAGCACATGAATCCGTCGGACGCAGTGAAGGCGCTGGCCGATTGCGGCGCGCAACAGGCGCTGGCGCATCATCACGGCACGTTCCAATTGACCGATGAAGCGATCGACGCGCCGGTAATCGCGCTCGGCGTGGCGCTCGAAGAAGCAAAAATTCCGCGCGAGCGATTTGCGGCGCTGAAGCCGGGACAGGTGGTTGAGATTTAGTCCAGCCCGGCCCGCCGAAAACCTTCCAGATAATGCTCGCGGTCGGAATCGTGCTGGATCGGCACGTGATCGGCGACCCAGGCCAGCGAAATATTCGGCTGCGCGCGGCGAAGCTGTTGCAGGGCTGCGGCTGCCGTCTCTGCGGGTCCCGTCATCCCGGTGGCGGCGGTCATCACGCGATGGGCGCCGGCGTAATCGCTGCGCAGCCGAATCGCGATGCGCGCCAGCCGGATCGCCTCCTCGTAATTGCGGCCGATATATTGCGCGAGGCAGGCCGAACCGTAGCAGAGCGCCAGCGAGGGATCGCGCGGGCTCAACCGGATCGCACGCATCGCGGCCTCGACGCCTTCCTGCCAGCGGCCGCAAAAGCCCAGCGCCGTGCCGTAATAATTCTGCGCCTGCGAGAAATTCGGATTGAGGCGAAGCGCCAGCTCGAACTCGGCCAGCGAATCCTCGAAGCGCCGCGTGATCAGGTAGACCGCGCCTAGCGCATGGTGCGCCCAGGGATCCTCGCTGTCAGCGCGGATCGCCGCCAGCGCGGCGCGTTCGGCGGTTGGTGCGACGGCTTCCAGCTCGACCCAGCCCATGTGGGCGGCGAACGTATAGCTGGCGCTCAGCACGGCGAGCGCCTGGCCGTAGTTGGGGTCGATGGCGATCGCCTGCTCCAGCAGCCCTTGCGCGATGGCATGGTCCTGCCGCGTCACCCGCCAGTAATGCGACAGCGCCCGCATCACCAGGTCCCAGGCATCGAGGTTGCCGGGCGGCTTGCGCCGGGCCCGAAAATTCTCCGCCGCGTAGAGCTGCGGTTCGATCGCGGCGACGATGGCCTCGGTTATTTCGTCCTGCACCGCGAACAGATCGGCGAAGTCGCGATCGTAGCGTTCCGCCCAGATGTGACTGCCGTTGATGACGTCGTTGAGCTGCGCGGTGATGCGCACGCGCTCGCCGCTCCTGCGCACGCTGCCTTCGACGACATAGCCGACGCCGAGATCCTGGCCGATCTGCTTCATGTGGACGGCCTTTCCCTTGTAGAAGAAAGACGAATTGCGCGCGATGACGAAGAACCAGCGCAGCTTGGACAGCGCCATGATGATGTCTTCGCTGATTCCGTCGGAAAAATACTCCTGCTCCTGATCGCCGCTCATGTTGCTGAAGGGCAGCACGGCAATGGAGGGCCGGTCGGGAAGTGCCGGTGCCTGCGGCATCACCTTGTCGGCGTCATCAGGCGGCGGGTCGGCCGCATGCGCCGGCTCGCCGTCTGCCTGCCTGGTTATATCTCCGACGAAACGCAGGCCCTTGCGCGCGATGGTGCGGATCAAAGTCTGATTCCGGCCGCTGTCGCCGACCGCCCGTCGCGCGGCGTAGATGCGGCTGGTCAGTGTCGTGTCCGATACGATCCGTCCGCCCCAGATCGAGGCAATGAGATCGTCCTTGCTGACGACCCTGTCGTTGTTCTCCACCAAATAGATGAGGAGATCGAGAACCTGTGGCTCGACCGCAATCGATTCCGGACCGCAACGCAACTCGCGGCGGCTGGTATCGAGGACATAATCGGCAAAGAGAAATCGCACGTGGCTGTCCTAGACGACGGATCATCACCGGTCTGTGAACCATAACACATCTGTGAAGCCAGTCAGGAAATCTACAGGACAATTCAAGCTCACCTGAAGCGCGGCTTAAGGACTGCCATGCGAACCGCGGCTAAGCGTCAGGCTGAGGGGCTACATCTCAACAAGGGTTTTCAGCATGGCTATCACGGCGACCTTTTCTCCCAGCAACGGGATGCTTACGATATTAGGCGATGCGACCAACAATAGCATCGTCGCCAGCCGCAATGCAGCCGGCAGCATTTTTATAAATGGCGGCGCGGTTAATATCCTCGGGGGCAAGCCGACCGTTGCCAACACCGCCAAGATCCAGCTGTTCGGTCTCGATGGCAACGACACGATCACGATCGACGAAACCAATGGAGCGATGCCGGCGGCCCTGATATTCGGCGGCGGAGGTAATGACACCATCACCGGCGGTTCGGGCAATGACATGTTGTTCGGCGAAGCGGGCAACGACATCCTGCTCGGCAAGGGCGGCAACGATTTGCTGTTCGGCGGCGCGGGTAACGATACCCTCATCGGCGGCACCGGCGACGACCAGATGTTCGGCCAGGCCGGTAACGATCGCATGATCTGGAACCCGGGTGACGGCACCGACCTGATGGAAGGCGGCGACGGCAACGATACCGCCGAGGTCAACGGCGGCAACGGCGCCGAAAATTTCACGATCACGGCCAACGGCACCCGGGTGCGCTTCGATCGCACCAGCCCGGCGCCGTTCTCGCTCGATATCGGCACCACCGAGAATCTCGTGATCAATGCCAATGGCGGCGATGACGTCATTACGGCAGGAAACGGTCTCGGCAGCCTGATCAAGTTCACCATCGATGGTGGCACGGGCAACGACACCATCACCGGCGGCGACGGCAACGACACGCTGATCGGCGGTGACGGCAACGACACCATCAACGGCGGCCGCGGCAACGACACGGCGCTCCTCGGCACCGGCGACGACACCTTTGTCTGGAATCCCGGCGACGGCAGCGACACGGTCGAAGGCCAGTCCGGTACTGATACGCTGCGGTTCAACGGCGCCAACATCGGCGAGAAATTCGACCTTTCCGCCAATGGGAGCCGCGCGCGGCTGACTCGGGACGTAGCCAACATCACGATGGATCTCAACGGCATGGAGCAGATCAATCTCGTGACGCTGGGCGGTGCGGACAACATTACGATCGGCGATCTGACCAAGACCGGTATCACGCAGGTCAATATCGATCTGGCCGCGACGGCGGGCAGCGGCACCGGCGACGGTGTGCAGGATAACGTGATTGTCAACGGCACCGGTGGCGGTGACGTGATCAGCCTCGTCAACAGCGACGTCGCCAAGGTGTTCATCAACGGACTGGCGGCCGAAGTGACGATCGACGGTGCGGATGGCAACCTTGACACCCTGGCGGTCAATGGCCTCGGCGGCAACGACACCCTGGATGCTTCGTTCCTCAGCGCCAACTGGATCAACCTCACGCTCGATGGCGGTGCCGGCAACGACATCATCAAGGGCAGCCGCGGTGCGGACGTCTTGATCGGCGGCACCGGCAACGACACGGTGACCGGCGGCACCGGCAATGATTTTGCAAACCTTGGCGATGGCACCGACACGTTCATCTGGAACCCGGGCGACGGCAGCGACACCGTCGAAGGCGGCGCCGGCACCGATACGCTGGTGTTCAACGGCTCCAACGTCGGCGAGCGCATGGATATCTCGGCCAATGGCGGCCGGGCACGATTGTTCCGCGATGTCGGCAATGTCACGATGGACCTCAACGGCGTCGAGCATATTCAGCTTGCCGCCGTCGGCGGTGCCGACACCATCACGGTCAACGATTTGACAGGTTCCGGCGTCACACAGGTCGCGATCGATCTCGGCGCGACCTCGGGCGCTCCGGGCGGTGATGGTCAGCCCGACACCGTGATTGCCAACGGCACGAACGGCAACGATCAGATCAACATCGTCAACAGCGGCGGATCGATAGTGGTCAAGGGCCTGGCGGCGCAGGTGTTGATCTCGAATGCCGAAGCCGGCGACGCACTCGTCGTTAATGGCCTTGGCGGCGATGACGTGATCAATGCGTCGACGATCAAGGCCGGACAGGTCCAGCTCACGCTCAATGGCGGCGCCGGCAACGACCAAATCATCGGCAGCGCCGGCGACGACCTCGTTAATGGCGGCAGCGGCAACGACGTCGCGTTCCTCGGTGCCGGCAACGACACCTTCACCTGGAATCCGGGCGACGGCAGTGACACCGTCGAGGGCCAGTCCGGCACCGACACGCTGCAGTTCAACGGCGCCAACATCAACGAGCGCATCGACATCTCGGCCAATGGCGGCCGGGTACGGATGACCCGCGACGTCGCCAACATCACGATGGATCTCAACGACGTCGAGAACATCAACGTGGGAGCGCTGGGAGGCGCTGACACCATCACGGTCAACGATCTGACGGGGACCGATATCAAGCAGGTCGCCATCGATCTCAGTGCTACGCCGGGCAGCGGCGTCGGTGACGGCCAGGCGGATACGATTATCATCAACGCGACCAACGGTAGCGACGTCATCAACATCAGCGAAAGCAATGGCGTGATTACCGTGTCGGGCCTTGGAGAGGACATCACGATCAAGGGTTTCGAAGGCGCCAACGATCGCCTCGTGATCAACGGTCTTGGCGGCGATGATGTCATCAACGCGTCGGGACTACCGGCGGGGTTCCAGATCACCGCCGATGGCGGCGATGGCGATGACATCCTCATCGGCGGCTCCGGCAATGACACTCTGCTCGGCGGCAATGGCGACGACGTCCTGCTCGGTGGCGGCGGGACCGACTTTCTCGACGGCGGACCCGGCGACAACGTCGTCATCCAGGGTTTCGCTGCGCCGGCGTCGGGCGCGAGTGCCGCGCTGCTTGGCCAGTTCATGGCGTCGAGCTTCGTCCCGGCGGGCCAGGGCCTTGGTGTGACACCGATGACCGATCCGCAGGCGGGTCAGCAGCCGGTGTTGGCGATGCCGCAGCACGCTTGATGCGGCATAGCTCTGGAGATTGCAGATGAGCGCTGACACCGGCAGCACGAGGCGAGCCGACTCTGGACTCGAGGCCCTCGTGACGTTGCTGCACTTCCAGGGCGTCGCGGCCGATCGAGAACAGATCAGGCATCGGCTGGGTACGGACAAGATCGGCGCATCGGAGATTCTCCGGTGCGCCAAGGATCTCGGATTAAAGGCGCGATCCTGCCGCACCGGCTGGTCGCGGCTGGCGCGGACGCCGTTGCCGGCGATCGCGAGCTTGCGTGACGGCGGCTTCATGGTGATCGGCAAGGCCGCCGAAGACCGGGTGCTGGTTCAGTTGCCCGGGGAGGCTCGCCCCGCTTTCATGACCGAGGCCGAGCTGCTCGCGATCTGGGACGGCGGGTTGATCCTGATGACGCGGCGCGCGGGATTGTCCGACATGACGCGCCGCTTCGACATCAGCTGGTTTCTCGGCGCGATCCACAAGTACCGGCGCCTGCTCGGCGAGGTGCTGGTCGCGTCGTTCTTCCTGCAGATTTTCGCGCTGGTCTCGCCGCTGTTCTTCCAGGTGGTGATCGACAAGGTGCTGGTGCATCGCTCGCTCAGCACCCTCGACGTGCTGGTGGTCGGCCTGCTGGCGATCTCGATGTTCGAGACGATCTTGGGCATTTTGCGAACCTACCTGTTTTCGCACACCACCAACCGCATCGACGTCGAACTCGGGGCGCGGCTGTTCCATCATCTGCTGGCATTGCCAATGGCCTATTTTCAGGCGCGGCGGGTCGGCGATTCCGTGGCGCGGGTGCGCGAGCTCGAGAACATCCGCAACTTCCTCACCAGTTCGGCGCTGACGCTGGCGATCGACCTGCTGTTCACGTCAGTGTTTCTCGCGGTCATGTTCGTCTATTCGCCGCTGCTGACCTGGATCGTGCTCGGCTCGTTCCCGTTCTACATCGCGATCTCGGCCGGTGTGACGCCGCTGTTTCGGCGGCGGCTCGACGAAAAATTCCGGCGCGGCGCCGAGAACCAGGCGTTCCTGGTCGAAAGCGTCACCGGGATCGAGACGCTCAAGGCGATGGCGGTCGAGCCGCAGATGCAGCGGCGCTGGGAAGAACAACTTGCCGGCTATGTCGCGGCGAGTTTTAGGGTTCTCAGCCTCGGCAACACCGCCAGCCAGATCGTACAATTCGTCAGCAAGGTCGTGACCGCGGCCATCCTTTATTTCGGCGCCCGGCAGGTCATCGATGGCACCCTGTCGGTCGGCGAACTCGTCGCATTCAATATCTTGGCCAGCCGGGTCAGCGCGCCGGTGCTGCGCCTCGCCCAGGTCTGGCAGGATTTTCACCAGGCCCGGCTTTCCGTGCAGCGGCTTGGGGACATCCTGAACACAACGGCTGAACCGACCTATTCGGTGGGCCGCACCCAGTTGCCCGCGCTTCGCGGCAACATCACCTTCGACCACGTGACATTTCGCTACCGTGTCGATGGCCAGGAAATCCTGCACGACATCTCTTTCGAGGTCCCGGCCGGACAGATGGTCGGGATCGTCGGGCCCTCCGGCTCGGGCAAGAGCACGTTCGCCAAACTGGTGCAGCGGCTCTACGTGCCGGAAAGCGGGCGGGTGCTGATCGACGGCACCGATATCGCGATGGCCGATCCGGCCGGACTGCGTCGCCAGATCGGCGTGGTGCTGCAGGAAAACGTGCTGTTCAACCGTTCGGTGCGCGAGAACATCGCGCTCAGCGATCCGGCGATGTCGATGGAGCGCGTCGTCGCGGCGGCCACGCTGGCGGGCGCGCATGAGTTCATCCTCGAACTGCCCGAAGGTTACGACACCGTCGTCGGCGAGCGCGGCTCGACGCTTTCCGGCGGCCAGCGCCAGCGCATCGCGATTGCGCGCGCGCTGATCGCCGATCCCAAAATCCTGATCTTCGACGAGGCGACCAGCGCGCTCGACTACGAGAGCGAGCGCGTCATTCAGCAGAACATGAAGGAGATCGCCAAAGGACGCACGGTTCTGATCATCGCGCACCGACTGTCCACGGTGCGGTCTGCCGATCGCATCGTCACGCTGGAGCGCGGCCGGCTGGTCGAGGACGGCACCCATGACGCGCTGATCAAGACCGGCGGCCGTTACGCGACGCTGCACCGGTTGCAGGGAGGTATCTATGAAGTCGGCTAGCCGCGCTCTGCCCGTCAAGCAGACACCCGTCGTCGTTCCGTTCAAGCCAAAGCAGGAGCGGCGCGGCGACGAGGTCGCCTTCCTTCCGGCCGCGCTGGAAATCATGGAGACGCCGCCGTCGCCGATCGGCCGCCTGCTGGTAGCCAATATCATCCTGTTGTTCTGCGTGGTGTTGATCTGGTCCTGGTTCGGGACCATCGATATCGTGGCGTCGGCGACCGGCAAGATCATGCCGAGCGGTCGCACCAAGGTGATCCAGCCGTTCGAGACCGGCGTGGTGCGCTCGATCCGGGTGCAGGACGGACAGGCGGTCAAGGCCGGCGACGTGCTGATCGAGCTCGACCCGACCGTCAACGCGGCCGAACGCGACCATTCCCACAACGACCTGCTCGCCGAGCGGCTCAACATTGCGCGGCTGCGCGCGGGGCTCGCGGCGGTACACGACCGTGAGGCCGACTTCATCCCGCCAACCGGCGCGGATCCGGTGCTGGTTGGCGCCCAGCGTCAGCTGTTGCTCAACCAGGTGACCGAGCACCGCGCCAAGGTCGCGGCGCTGGCCCGTCAACAGGCGCAGAAGGAAGCCGAACAGGCCACGATCGGGGCCACCATCCACAAGCTCGAAGCGATGATTCCGGTGGTTCAGCAACGCGTCGATATCCGCCGGACGTTGATGGAAAGGGAGCTGAGTTCGAAGATCACCTATTTCGAGACCTTGCAGTTGCTGGTCGAGCAGCAGGAAGAACTCAACGTTCAGAAAAGCCACCTGCAGGAAGCGGAGGCCGCGGCGGCCGCCATTCGCGAGACCCGCGGGCAGGCTGTCGCCGAATTCAGGCACACGCTGTCGGACGAACTCGCCAAGGCCGAGCAAAAGGCCGGCGGGCTGGCCCAGGACCTGATCAAGGCCGAACAGAAAACCAGGCTTCAGGTGCTGGCCTCACCGGTCGACGGTGTGGTGCAGCCGCTTGCGATCCATACCGTCGGCGGCGTCGTCACGCCGGCGCAGGCGCTGCTGGTGATCGTACCGAGCGACAGCCGGCTGGAAATCGAGGCTGTCGTGTCGAACCGCGACATCGGCTTCATTCATCCCGGGCAGGAAGCCGAGATCAAGATCGATACCTTCAATTTCACCCGCTACGGCCTGTTGCGCGGTGAGGTCTTGAGCGTTTCACAGGATGCCATCATTCGCGACCAGCCGCAGGATCGCTCGGGCGAGCGCAGGCCGGGTACGCAAAACGACTCCAGCGAACCGAAGGGCCAGGAGCTGAACTACAGCGCGCGGGTCTCGCTCGATCGCACCAAAATGCAGATCGACGACCGGCTGGTCGATCTGTCGCCGGGCATGGCGGTGACGGTGGAGATCAAGACCGGGTCGCGCACCATCCTGAGCTATCTGCTGTCGCCGCTGCTGCGTTATCAGCAGGATGTGCTGCACGAGCGGTGACGACGGCAACTATTCCTTCGGCTTGATCGCCCAGGACACGCTCACGGTCACCGACAGCGTTTCTTCGCCTTGTGCCACCGGGGCGGCGGAGGCGGCCATGCCGCCGAGCATCTTGCCGCGAAATACCGGCGCGGCCGAACCATCCTCGGAAATGCTGAGGGGATCGCCGAGCGTGACGCCGGCGGCCTTGGCGTAGATTTCCGCCTTGCGGCGCGCATCCGCGACCGCCTTCTCGCGGGCCTCGTCGAGCAGCTTTGAAGCCTGCGACACCACAAAATTGATGCCGCCGAGTTCGTTGGCGCCGGCGCCGACCAGCACGTCGATGATACCGGCGACCTTGGCGACGTCGCGCAGCCGCACCGTGACGCGGTTACTGGCGCGATAGCCCACGACCGGCGACGGGCCGGAGCGGTTCGGCGCGTATTGCGGCTGCAGCGACAGCCGTGAGGTCTGCATATCCTTGGCGTCGATCCCGGCGCCCTTCAGCGCCAGCAGCACCTTGCCCATCGCCGCATTGTTGGCATCCGACGCCTCGCGTGCGGTCTTGGCGTCGGAGGTCACGCCACCGTCGATCTGCGCCTGGTCCGGCGGTACCGACACGTTGGCCTCGCCGGTCACGGAGATGGCGGGCGGCGGCGCGGAATCTGCCAGTGCGGGCGCGGCGAGCAGTGTGGCGGTGGCAACGACCAGCGCGAGGGAATGCTTCATGCGTCTCACTTCAACGGCACGTAGACGTTGATGACAAGCTTGTCCTCCGCTGTCTTCAGGGGATCGGTGATGTATTCCTCGATGAAAGTGTCTTTGGCTTCGAGTTTCTTGTCGTCGAGGTGATTGGTGATCGCCTCATAGGTGTTGTCCATGTTGTCGTAGGAGCCGCGATGGACGAATTTCAGCGCGTTGCCTTCGGGCGATTTGCCGATGCTCATGTCCTTGGTCAGGTTCTTCGGATCCTGCTCGACCGGAATTTCGGCGAGGAACGTGAAACCGGTATCGTCGGTCGAGGTGTAGACGATCATCGAATTGCCCGCCGCCTTGATGCCCTGCTTGTCGAGCAGCGCGGTCAGCGCCTTGAACGAATCGATCAGGGTGTCGAAGGCGGAATCCCAATTGGCCGTCCCCTTCATGACCACCACCTTCCTGGGCTCCAGGCTGAACGCCTCGCCAAAGGGGTCGGCGGTCTGAACGGTCACGGGGGGCGCGGCGGGTGTCTTTGCGGTCGCAGGCGGCGGTGAGGGCGCCACCGACGGGCTCGCCACCGGGGCCGGCGTTGCAGCCGGAGCCGGGGTGGCCGAGGCTGCCGGTGCAGGCGTCGCGGATGGAGCGGGGGTTGCGGAAGCGGCCGGTGCCGGCGCAGCCGACGGGCTGGCGGTTGGAGTGGCTGCCGGCGTCTGCGCCAGGGCGGCGCCGGCAAACGCGATCGCCACCACGGGGACCAGCGCGACCAGGGCCGAGCGGAAAGTGCTGCTGCGGTTCATTCAGGTATTCTCCATCCCACCAAGCGCTTGCGGCGTGTCCCGGCCGATGCCTGCAAAAGACGCATTCCGTTCCTAACACGCAGGGCGCGCTTTCGTCCCATGACAGATGCGTCATGCACCCCTGCGGACTGGTCAACGCGCCATAATTCGCCATATAAGACAGGCAGAATTTGGGAAATTCCATGAGCGCGCTCGCCAATCACGCATTTGCCAAGATGAACGGCATCGGCAACGAAATTGTCGTGGTGGATTTGCGCGATTCCGATCTTCGTGGCTCGAAGGCGGCGGTGTCGGCCGAGGAGGCGCGCGCGGTCGCTTCCCCCGCGGGCGTGCGCTACGACCAGTTGATGGTGCTGCAGCCGCCGCGGCTGCAGGGCACCGAGGCCTTCATCAAGATCTACAACAATGACGGCTCGGAAGCCGGCGCCTGCGGCAACGGCATGCGCTGCGTGGTGCGCCGCCTGTTCGAGAAGTCCGGGCAGACCGCCGTGACCTTCGAGACCCGGGCCGGGCTGCTGAACTGCTGGCAGGGTCCGGCGCCCGATCTCTATACGGTCGACATGGGCGCGCCGAAGTTCGGCTGGCAGGATATTCCGCTGGCGGAAGAATTTCGCGACACCCGCTATATCGAACTGCAGGTCGGGCCGATCGACGCGCCGATCCTGCATTCGCCGTCGGTGGTCAGCATGGGCAACCCGCACGCGATCTTCTGGGTCGACGACGTCAACGCCTACGACCTCGAACGTTTCGGACCGCTGCTGGAAAATCACCCGATCTTTCCCGATCGCGCCAACATCACGCTGGCCCATATCGTCGATCGCGATCACATCACGATGCGGACCTGGGAGCGCGGCGCCGGATTGACGCGGGCCTGCGGCTCGGCGGCTTGCGCCACCGCGGTTGCAGCGGCGCGGCTGAAGCGCACCAACCGCACGGTCGAGATGACGCTGCCGGGCGGCAAGCTTTCGATCGAATGGCGCGAGCGCGACGATCATGTCCTGATGACCGGCACCGCCGATTTCGAGTACGAGGGCCGCTTCGATCCGGCGCTGTTCGCCAACGTCGCTTGAGACGATGAGCGTCGACGTCCTCACCTTTGGCTGCCGCCTCAACGCCTTCGAATCCGAGGTGATCGCGCAAGAGGCGGAGCGCGCGGGGCTTTCCGATACCATCGTCATCAACAGTTGCGCCGTCACCAACGAGGCGGTTGCGCAGGCCCGGCAATCGATCCGGCGGCTGAAGCGCGAGCGGCCGGGCTCACGCATTGTCGTCACCGGCTGCGCGGCGCAGACCCAGCCGGAAATGTTCGCCGGGATGGTCGAGGTCGATCGCGTCGTCGGCAATGACGAGAAGATGCGCGGCGAAGCCTGGCGCGACACGCGCGCGGCGTTCGACGGCGGCTTTGGGATCGAGAGAAGCGAGAAGATCGCGGTCGCCGACATCATGGCGGTGCGCGAGATGGCGCCGCATCTGCTCGACGGCTTCAAGACCGGCCTGCCGCGCGTGTTCGTGCAGGTGCAGAACGGCTGCGACCATCGCTGTACCTTCTGCATCATTCCCTACGGCCGCGGCAATTCGCGTTCGGTGCCGATGGGCGCGGTGGTCGATCAGGTGCGTACGCTGGTCGAGCGCGGCCACGCCGAAATCGTGCTGACCGGCGTCGATATGACCAGCTACGGCGCCGATCTGCCGGGCACGCCGAGGCTGGGGCAGCTTGCAAAACAGATTCTGCGGCATGTGCCGGAACTGAAGCGTCTTCGAATCTCATCGATCGATTCGATCGAGGCAGATCGCGATCTGCTTGATGTGATTGCCGACGACGCGCGGCTGATGCCGCATCTGCATCTGTCGCTGCAATCGGGCGACGATATGATCCTGAAACGAATGAAGCGGCGGCATCTGCGTGGTGACGCGATCGAGTTCTGCGCACAGGTGCGGCGGTTGCGGCACGATATTGCGCTCGGCGCCGACATCATCGCAGGCTTTCCGACCGAGACCGAGGAGATGTTTTCGCGCTCGCAGGATCTGGTGGGGGCGTGCGATCTCACCTTCCTGCATGTGTTTCCCTATTCCAAACGTCCGGGCACGCCGGCGGCGCGGATGCCGCAGGTGGCGGGCGAAGTGATCAAGGAACGCGCGAAACGATTGCGTGCGACCGGCGAGGCGGCGTTGCGGAAGCGGCTCGCGGCCGAGGCGGGTGCCACGCGTCAGGTGCTGATCGAAAGCAGCAAGCAGGGACGGACCGAGCACTTTCTGCCGGTGGCGATTGCGGGCGAGGCGCCGGGCGCGGTGATGGCGCTGGTTGTTACCGGGAATGACGGTGCGCGGCTGACGGTGTGAGCCGCTTTCTTCCCTTCTCCCCTCGTGGGAGAAGGTGCCTTCGCGCAGCGAAGGCGGATGAGGGGTCTCTCTCCGCCGAGACAAACCCTCGTCGCCTCACTACGTGAGGCGCCACCCTCTCCCACAAGGGGAGAGGGGAAGATAAGCGCGGCTACTCCCCGTTCCACCCGCACTTGCGCAATCGCTCGTGCATATGCTCCGGCGCCGGCGCCACCACATGCACCGGGTCCTTGTTCTTCGAAATCGGAATCCCGATCGCGCGCGAATGCAGGTGCAGGATCGGTTCGCCGAAGCGCGGGCCGGTGCCGTAGATGTTGTCGCCGACGATCGGCCAGCCCGTCGCCGAGGTGTGGACGCGCAGTTGATGGGTGCGGCCGGTGACGGGCTCCAGCACCAGCCAACAGAGGCCGTCGCCACGTCCGCAAACCTTCCAGTTGGTGACGGCTTTTTGACCGTCCGGATCCGGCTTCTGCCACCAGCCGCGCTCCTCGTTGAGCCGGCCGAGCGGCATGTCGATGGTGCCTTCGTCCTCGGCGGGGCCGCCCTCGACCACCGCCCAGTAGGTCTTTGAAATCTTGCCATGCTTGAACAGCAGGCCGAGCGAGGCGGTGGCCTTGCGATGGCGTCCCAGCACGAGACAGCCGGAGGTGTCCTTGTCGAGCCGGTGGGCCAGCACCGGCGGCCGTGGCAGGCCGAATCGCAGGCCGTCGAACGAGGCCTCCAGATTGGCGCCGCCCTTGGGGCCGCGATGCACCGGCAGGCCGGCGGGCTTGTTGATGACCAGCATCAGGCCGTCGCGGTGGAGCACGCGGGCCTGGATTTCCTCCGCCGAAAGGCCGGGGATATCAAACGTTTTGTTGTGACTTTCGTTCATGGCGCGAAACCGCTAACACAGCCCCGACATGAACGATACCACTCCCGAAACCCCGAAATTGAGCTGGTGGCGGCGGCTTTCCAGCGGCCTGAAGCGGACCTCGAGTTCGCTTGGCACGGCCGTCGCCGACCTCGTCACCAAGCGCAAGCTCGACCGCGCCATGCTCGACGATATCGAGGACGTGCTGCTGCGCGCCGATCTCGGCACCGAGGTCGCCGGCCGCATTGCCAATGCCGTCGGCACCGGCCGCTACGACAAGGCGATCTCGGCCGACGATGTGAAGACCGTGGTCGCGACCGAAGTCGAAAAAGTGCTGGCGCCGGTCGCAAAACCGCTGGAGATCGATTCGTCGCAAAAGCCGTTCGTCATTCTCGTGGTCGGCGTCAACGGTTCCGGCAAGACCACCACCATCGGCAAGCTCGCCGCGAAACTCAGCGCCGAGGGCCGCAAGATCATGCTGGCGGCCGGCGACACGTTTCGCGCCGCGGCGATCGAGCAATTGAAGATATGGGGCGAGCGCACCCAATCGCCGGTGATTGCGGGCACGCAAGGCTCGGATTCCGCGAGTCTCGCCTTCAACGCGCTGACCGCGGCCAAGGAACAAAACATCGACGTGCTGCTGGTCGATACCGCCGGCCGGCTGCAGAACAAGGCCGAGCTGATGAACGAACTGGAAAAGGTCGTTCGCGTCATCAAGAAGGTCGACGTTTCGGCGCCGCATGCGGTGCTGCTGGTGCTCGATGCCACGGTGGGACAAAATGCGCTGTCGCAGGTCGAGGCATTTCATCGTACCGCAGGGGTCACCGGTCTGGTGATGACCAAGCTCGACGGCACCGCGCGCGGCGGCATTCTGGTGGCGCTGTCGGAGAAATTCAAACTGCCGGTGCACTTCATCGGCGTCGGCGAAGGCGTCGACGATCTGGCGCCGTTCACCGCGCGGGATTTTGCCAACGCGATTGCAGGAATAGATAGCTGAAATGGACAAGACCCAGCCGCACCCGCTGTTCAAGCTCGCGACCGAACTCGGTCCGCTGCTGGTGTTCTTTGTCGCCAATGCGAAGGGTAATCTCTTCGTCGCCACCGGCGCCTTCATGGTGGCGATCGTGGCGGCGATGATCGCGTCTTATGTGGTGACGCGGCACATTCCGATCATGGCTGTCGTCACCGGCGTCATCGTCATCGTGTTCGGCACGCTGACCCTGGTGCTGCACGACGAAACCTTCATCAAGCTGAAGCCGACCATCATCTACGGCCTGTTCGCCGCGATCCTCGGCGGCGGGCTGCTGTTCGGCCGCTCCTTCATCGCCATCATGTTCGACCAGATGTTCAACCTGACGCCGCAGGGCTGGCGCATCCTGACCATGCGCTGGGCGCTGTTCTTCTTCGGCATGGCAATCTTGAACGAGGTCATCTGGCGCACCCAGTCGACGGATTTCTGGGTGAATTTCAAAGTATTCGGCGTCACGCCGCTGACGATGGTGTTTGCGATCGCGCAGATGCCGCTGACCAAGCGCTATCATCTGGAGCCGGCCACGCTCGAGGCGAGCGAGGCGGACGGTGGGGATGTGAGCAAGAGCTGAGCATAAGAAAAACGCACCGGCGCTAGGCGCCGATGCGTTCTTTGGATCGAAGCTGAACCAGATCAGCTCTTCTGCTTGGCGATGATCTTGTCCTTGATCCCGTCATAGGTCTTCTGCGGGACGATGTCCTTGTTCACCAGGTCGTCCTTGCCCTTGTAGGGGCGGCCCGCGATGATCTTGGCCGAATAGGCCTTGCCGATGCCGGGCAGCGCGTCGAGCTGATCGGCGGTCGCGGAATTGATGTCCAGCAACTCGACCTTCGGCGCCGGAGCCATCTTCGACTCGGCGGCCGGAGCCTTCGGCGCGGGCGCCATCATCTTGCTGTCGGATTTGGCGGCGGGCTGCGCGGTCTGGGCCATCGACGGGGTCGCCGTCAGCATGCCCACGGTGAGCGCAGTTGCGAGAAGAGAAGCGAGCGTGAAATGACGCATAGAAATGTCCCTCCAAGGACGGTTTAAGTAACGCCATCAAGCTAGCTTCGGATTCGTGGCGGCGCCATGGCCCCAGAATGAACGGCAGATAAAAGCGAAAGAATATTTGGAACCTGCCGTCATTCCGGGTTCGATGCTTCGCATCGCCCCGGAATGACGACTAAGTCCCCGCTTTCAGCGCCTTCTCGATCTCGACCCGCAGCACGCGGTCGATATTGTCAGACGTTACCGGCCCGACCATCTTGTAGAGGATGGTGCCTTCGCGGCCGACCACAAAGGTCTCGGGCACGCCGTAGACGCCCCATTCGATCGAGCCGCGGCCGTTGCTATCGACGCCGACGATGCCGAACGGATTACCGTAGCGGCCGAGGAAGCGGCGGGCGTTGTCGGGGGAGTCCTTGTAGTTGATGCCGACGACCTGCAGCCGCTTGTCCTTGGCCAATTGCACAAACAGCGGCGCCTCGTCGTGGCATGGCACGCACCAGGACGCCCAGACGTTGACGATGCTGACCTTGCCCTTCAGCGCCGCCGGATCGAGCCCGGGGACGGCCGCGCCGTTGACGTTGAGGCCTTCCAGCGCCGGCAGCACCGTCTGCGGCGCCGGGCGGCCGATCAGGGCAGAGGGAATTTTGGAGGGATCGCCGCCGTGCAGCCGTACCAGAAACAGTCCGGCAAGCGCTGCGAAGCCGATCAGCGGCAACGCCACCAGCCAGCGACGGCCGCCCGGCTGAAGCTCCGATGTGGCGGGCTCGCTCATCGGATTTCTGCCGCGCTGCGGCCGGAGCGCCGTGTGATGCCGCTGGCTTCGAGTTCGCGCAGGCGGTCTTTCTGGCGGCGATAGTCGATCGCGATCCAGACGATCAGGATCAGCACGACAGCCACAACCAGGGCGTAGGAGATCACGATGAAGGAGGCGTAGGGACCGAGCGGCATCGCGTCACGCCGCCTGCTGGCTGGCTTGCATCATCTGCAAGCTGCGGATACGGCGGCGCAGGATCTCGTTGCGCATCGCGGCCAGATGCAGCGTGATGAACAGCAGCGAAAATCCAACCGCCATGACCAAAAGCGGAATCAGGAAGGCGCTATCGAGCGAGGACCCGCCCATGCGCATGACCGAGGCCGGCTGGTGCAGCGTGTTCCACCAGTCGACCGAAAACTTGATGATCGGCAGGTTGAGCGCGCCGACCAGGGTCAGGATCGCCGCCGCCCGCGCCGCCCGCGAGGGATCGTCGACCGCGCGCCACAGCGCGATCAGGCCGAGATACATCAGGAACAAAATCAGCACCGAGGTCAGCCTCGCGTCCCATTCCCAATAGGTGCCCCACATCGGCCGGCCCCACAGCGAACCCGTGACCAGCGCCAGAAAGGTAAACGCGGCGCCGATGGGAGCGGCGGCTTTGGCGGCGACGTCGGCGAGTGGATGCCGCCACACCAGCGTGCCCAGCGCTGAAAGGCTCATGACGCCCCAGACGAACATCGATAGCCAGGCATTCGGCACGTGGATGAACATGATCTTGACGGTCGCACCCTGCTGATAGTCGTCGGGCGCCATCGCGGCCTGATAGAAGCCGATCAGGAGCACGACTGCGGTCGCTCCCGCCAGCCACGGCAGCACGCGCGCCGTCAGCGACAGGAATTTCGTGGGGTTGGCGAGGTCGATCAGCGTCATGGCCATCCTGATAGTCGTCAGCGGCGGGGCAGGCAATGCGGTCTGGTTTGTTTCATTTCGGCTCCGCGAGAGTTGATCGGGGTCAAGTCGCGGTCAGTCCAGCCCGTGCCGCAAACTAGCCGCCGCGGCGAACGGGCCGATGACGAAACTCACCAGCGACAGCGCGCAAAGGATCGAAAACGGCGTTCCGAACGACAACGGCCCTGATATCGCCGCCTGTGAGGCCGCGACGCCAAAAATCAGCACCGGAATCGACAGCGGCAGCACCAGCACCGCCAGCAGCAGTCCGCCGCGGTGCAATGTCACGGCCAGCGCCGCGCCGATCATGCCGGTAAAGGTCAGTGCCGGCGTTCCCACCAGAAGCGTCAGCGCCACCGCGGCGGTGGCTGATGCATCGAGGTTGAGCAGCAGCCCGAGCACGGGGGTTGCGATCACCAGCGGCAGGCCGGCGGCAAGCCAGTGCGCCAGCGCCTTCGCCGCGCAGGTCAGTTCCAGCGGGGTCCGGCTCATCACGATCAGGTCAAGGGAACCGTCGTCATGGTCCGCTGTGAACAGACGATCGAGCGTCAGCAGGCTCGCCAGCAGCGCCCCGAGCCAGAGGATCGCAGGTCCGAGCCGGGTCAGCAGCGCCAGGTCCGGCCCGATCGCGAACGGCATCAGCACGGTGACGGTGAGGAAAAAAAGCACGCCGATCAGTGCGCCGCCGCCGACGCGAAGCGCGATTTTGATGTCCCGTCGAATCAGCGCGGCGAGGGCGGTCATTTCGCGCCTCCCATCCGCAATTCCCTGGTCTCGATGCCGAGCGGGGCGTGGGTGGCGGCGATGACGATGCCGCCGCGGGCCAGATGCTCGCGCGTCAGGCCGGCGAACAGGTCTTGCCCGGCGCTGTCGAGCGCCGAGGTCGGCTCGTCCAAAAGCCAGACCGGCCGCCGCACCACCAATAGGCGCGCGATCGACAACCGCCGACGCTGGCCGGCCGAGAGGTAGGCCGCCGGCAGATGCGTGGCATGAGCCAGCCCGACCGCCGTGAGGCATTGACCGGGATCGGTGACGTCGCCACCGAGGAAATCGCGCCAGAACGACAGGTTTTCCGCGACGCTGAGCGCGGGTTTCAGCGCGTCGCGGTGGCCGAGATAATGCGACTGTTCGGGCAGGGTCAGCTCGGTGTCGCCGCCTTCCAGCTCGACTGCACCGACCACGGGCGCCAGCAGCCCCGCGATCAGCCGCAACAGCGAGGTCTTGCCCGACCCATTGGGACCGGTGACGGCGAGCGCCTGGCCCGCGGCGGCCTCGAAATCGAGGCCGGAAAACACCTCGCGGCCGCCCCTGACACAGCTGATTTGACGTCCCGAGAGCCGCATCTTGTCCTTCACAGCCCTTTGCACGGCCCTCTGAAAAGCTTTGGGTACCGCATCCAAATTTTTGGGTCGTGCAACGCTGCAGTACGCTTGTCGTTGTGGCGGCGCTTCTAGAAAGATTCTATAAACCCGGAACTTGATGCAGCACACAATCGATGGCCGCAAGCCACCGGGCGGCTTGGCTGACGGTGTTTAAATACCCTTGCCGGGGTATAACTGACAATTGGGATTTCCTCACATGACCTCTCTCGACAGCTTTAAATGCCGCAAGACCCTGAAGGTCGGTGGCAAGACCTACGTCTATTACAGCCTGCCCACTGCCGAGAAGAACGGTCTGAAGGGAATTTCCAAGCTTCCCTATTCGATGAAGGTGCTGCTGGAGAACCTGCTGCGGTTCGAGGACGATCGTACGGTCAAGAAGGCCGACATCATCGCGGTGTCGAAGTGGTTGAAGACGCGCAAGCTGCAGCATGAAATCGCGTTCCGTCCCGCGCGCGTGCTGATGCAGGATTTCACCGGCGTGCCGGCGGTGGTCGATCTGGCCGCGATGCGCAACGCGATGCAGGCGCTCGGCGGCGACGCCGAGAAGATCAACCCGCTGGTGCCGGTCGATCTCGTCATCGACCACTCGGTGATCGTCAACTTCTTCGGTGACAACAAGGCATTCGGCAAGAACGTCGTCGAGGAATACAAGCAGAACCAGGAGCGCTACGAGTTCCTGAAATGGGGCCAGAAGGCGTTCTCGAATTTCTCCGTGGTGCCGCCCGGCACCGGCATCTGCCACCAGGTCAATCTCGAATATCTTGCGCAGACGGTGTGGACCCGCAAGGAGAAGCTGACGGTCGGCAAGAAGACCGGCACCTTCGAAGTCGC
>JBBRSX010000036.1:0-45927 GCA_038244925.1 Hyphomicrobiales bacterium
CTGGCGGCCTATTACGACGTCACCAACGATCCCAAGGCGCTGGAGATCGCGGTCCGCGCGGCAAAATGGGTGATCGACAACCGCGCGCTGCCGAATGGCGGATTCCGCCACGGCGACAAGGATCGTGGCGGCCCCTTCCTCGGCGACACGCTGGCGATGGGCCAGGCCTTCCTCGATCTCTACGCCGCCACCGGAAACCGCGACTGGCTTACTTCCGCCGCCAAGGCCGGCGATTTCATCGCAAGTTTTCGCGATGAGGCCGGCGGCTTCGTGACCTCGAAGACGTCGGAAGGCAAAACAGGCGTGCTCGCCAGGCCTGCCAAGCTGATGGACGACCAGATTCAGGTCGTGGGTTTCATGAACCTGCTTGACCGCTATTACGGCAATGACTTCTATCGCGAGCAGGCCTCGCATGCGATGCGCTATCTCGCCAGCGCTTCGGCCGAACTGCCCCGCCCCCTGCCCGGCGTATTGCTCGCCGACGAAATGCTCGCGCTCGAACCGACCCACATGACGGTTGTCGGACACAAGGACGATCCGAAGGCGCAAGCCCTGCACACCATCGCCCGCGCTCTGCCGGCCCGGTACAAGCGTCTCGAATGGCTGGATCTGCGCGAGGGCAAATTGCCCAATCCCGATGTCGAGTATCCCGACCTCGGCGAGCCCGCCGCGTTCGCCTGCAGCAACCGCATCTGCTCGTTCCCCTCCTTCAATGCCGAGGAGCTGCGGGCCACGGTGAAGCAGATGGCGAAGCTGAAGCCGACGCGGGCGTCACTGAACTAAATTTCTTGTTGCACCGCAACGAAATGACCGAAACCTGATCTAATCGATTGAAACGATGCGATTTCCCCGGCGTCGGCCCCTGCGTTGCGATCCCGGCGGCGCAACGAAATACTTTCAGGGCGGCGGGGTTAGACATGAACAGGTCGTCCAAGTCCAAAAAAGAAAATTTTCTTTCGAAACTCTGTAACCAAACCGCCTCATGCCCCGTAGCTGTTTCAGGATGAGCAACCAACCCGCGGAGGACACGTCCTCCGGCGCGGCCGCCGCGGTCTGATTGTTTTTCCGGTACTTCCCCTGCGTTGTGCGGGTCGGCGATCCCCAGGGTCATCCTTTGGATGATCCCGAGATCACCGGATGCTCACGGCGTCACATCCTGTCTTCAAACAATCATCGAGGAGATCGTCATGAAGTTGAATTCCAAATCCGGCGCCACGCTCGCAGCCGCCGCCGCCACCCTGTTCCTCGCCGGCGCTGTTGCCACGACCGCCTCGAGCCCGGCCAACGCCGCGCAGGGCAAGTGCATGGCCGGCAACGCCTGCAAGGGCCAGAGCGCTTGCAAGGGCGGCGCCAATTCCTGCAAGGGCCTGAACGCCTGCAAGGGCACCGGCTTCTCGATGAGCACGCCCGCCAAGTGCGCCTCGACGGGCGGCGCGTTCGTCAAGGGCTGATCAATCCGATCATCGCAAAGGAGGGCTCGGTATCGATGCCGGGCCCTCCGCCTTCCGGCTGATGATTAAAAATAATTTAGTTTGCGTGTAACCAAGTCGAACCAAACGCGTAGCTGTCTGTGGGTGCAGTCTTGAGCCGGAACGATCGCGGCTCGCGGGCGATGCACCGTCACAATCGTTGGAGGAGATACTCATGAAGATGACTTCGAAGTCTGGCGCTGCCATTGCCGCCGCCGCAGCCACCTTGTTCCTGGCCGGCGCCACCATGTCGACCGTGTCCTATGCTGCCGGTGAAGGCCACTGCGTCGGCGCCAACGCCTGCAAGGGTCAGAGCGCCTGTAAGGGCGGCAACCATTCCTGCAAGGGCCTGAACGCCTGCAAGGGTCAGGGCTTCTCCGCCATGACCAAGGAAAAGTGCGACGCTGCCAAGGGCAAGTACGAGCCGGCGTAAGTCGCGCGCCATCCGGAACGGGGCCCGGTGTAGGCCGGGCCTCATTTCCGTGATAATTTGACCGCCAGCTACGGGCCTTGCCCTCGTTTGGCGATGCCGTTCGAGCGGAGACGACATGCGAGCGGAGACCACATGAACGTCGCAAGCAGATTGCCAGGCATTTCGGCGGCGGCGCTCGCAGACCGCCCGATGCAATCCGCCAAGCCGCCCTTTCTCGGTTTCGGTCTCGGACTTCGCCACCAGCACTACGACGAAATCCTCGACGGCAATCCCGAGATCGACTGGTTCGAGGTCATCAGCGAAAACTACATGATCCCGGGCGGCCGGCCGCTACGCACGCTGGACCGGATCTGCGAACGCTATCCCGTGGTGATGCATGGCGTGTCATTGTCGATCGCCTCCACCGCCCCGCCCAATTTCGAATATCTGCAAGGATTGAAAGACCTCGCAGGGCGAGTCGAGCCGAAATGGATTTCGGACCACCTGTGCTGGACCGGCGTGCACGGCAAGAACCTGCACGACCTGCTGCCGATCCCCTACACATCCGAAGCGCTCGATCACGTCGTCAGCCGCGTTCAACTGGTGCAGGAATTTCTCGGCCGCGCCATCGTACTCGAGAATGTCTCGACTTACGTCCAGTTCAACAATTCCGAAATGACGGAATGGGAATTCCTGTCCGAACTGTCGCGCCGCTCCGGCTGCTGGCTGTTGTTCGACATCAACAACGTCTATGTCAGCGCCTTTAATCACGGCTACGATCCGATGACATTCCTCAACGGGATTCCCGGGGATCGCGTGGTCCAGTTCCACATGGCCGGCCACAGCCACATGGGCACTCATATCATCGACACGCACGATCATCCGGTGTGCGAGGACGTCTGGGACCTTTACGTCGCGGCGCTGAAGCGCTTCGGCCGGGTCTCGACCATGATCGAGCGCGACGACAACATTCCGCCGCTCGACGAATTGCTCGAGGAAGTCAAGCGAACGCGGGAGATCGCCGACAAGGTGTTGCCGGCCACAGGCAAGCAGGCGGGATGAGCGACTTCGCACGGCAGCAGGCTGAATTTCAGCGCGGCATCCTTGATGGCGACGAGACCGTGCTGGCCGAAATTCTCGACAGCCCCCGCGAAAAGCGCGAGACGCTGTTCGGGGTCTATCGTTATGCCTATGGCTCGCGGCTGGTCGACGCGATGCGCAACGATCACGAGCTGCTGCATCTCTATCTCGGCGACGAGATGTTCGACGAGATGGGCTACGCCTACGTCAAGGCGCGTCCGTCCGAGCACCCCAACCTGCGCTGGTTCTCGCAAGGCCTGCCGGATTTCCTGAAATCGAACGAGCCGTACAGCCAACACCCCGTGCTGTCGGATCTCGCCGCGCTGGAAAAGACCCTCAACGACGCCTTCGACGCCGTTGAAGCCCCGGTGGTGGAGCTTTCCGCCATGGCCGGCTTCGCGCCGGAGGCGTGGCCCGATCTCGAATTTGTTCCGCATGCCAGCGCGTCCAGGCTCGATTCCGCGACCAACGCAGCGGCGATCTGGCTCGCGCTCAAGAACGAGGAAACGCCACCTGACGCGGCCCTGCTGGAACAGCCCGCACGGCTTTTGATCTGGCGCCAGGACACCACGCCGATGTTCCGCGAGCTTGCGACCGAGGAAGCGATGATGTGGGATGAAGCCGCCAACGGCGTTCCGTTCGGCGTGCTCTGCGAAATGCTCGCGACCTACGACGATCCCGACGGCGCGGCGGCACGCGGCGCAGGCTATTTGCACGGCTGGATTACATCGGGACTTTTGACGGGCGTTTGCGTCGGCACGTAGACTTTTTATTTGACCATTTTCATGACGTCCATTTCGCGCGTAGAATACCATGAAAGGCCCAGCCCATGGGGGCGGACACCGATCGCCATTTCATCGAACGAATGACGTGGGACGAGGTCGAGCGCCGCATCCGTGCGGGCGCGCCAGCGATATTGCCGATCGGCGCCGCCGCCAAGCAGCACGGTTTCCACCTTCCGCTCAATACCGACCGCCTTCAGGCCGAATGGCTTGCAGCCAGGATCGCCAAGCCTGTCGATGCCCTGATCTGGCCGACGCTGACTTACGGCCATTATCCGGCCTTCGTCGACTATGCCGGAAGCAGCAGCTTGTCCGCGCCGACGTTTGAGGCGCTGGTGCAGGAAGTGACCGCAGGGATTCTTGGCGCCGGATGTCGAAAACTGTTTGTGCTCAATACCGGAATCAGCACGCTGGCGCCGGTCGACCGCGCGCTGGCGCGTCTCGATGCCACCCGCGTGATGCATGTGTGGATCCACGAAGGTCCGCGCTATCCCCAGGTCGCGAAGGGGTTGGCGCAGCAGGGCCACGGCAGCCATGCCGACGAGCTTGAGACCTCGTTGATGCTCGCGCTGGCGCCTGATCTCGTCGACATGACGCGCGCCGAGGCCAGCCCTGCCATCACAAAGGACACTCCGGGGCCTCTGACGCCGTCGAACCCGAATTCGCCGAACTACAGCCGCTCCGGCAGCTATGGCGATCCGACCCTGGCGACGTCGGCCAAGGGCGAAACGCTGCTCGCCGCCATCCTCGACGACCTCAACGAGCACGTTGCGGCATTTGTCGCGAAGACACTCGCTACCGAACAAGGATCGGGCACCAGCCGAAGCTCGTCGCCATGAGAAACGCGCCCGCCTTTCGCTGGATCGTCGCCGCCGCGGTCATCGCGGCCCTGCTGGCCAGCGCGATCTCCTACCGGGCTGATGCGCAATCGGAATATATGCGCGGCGATCGCATGCCCTACGATGCCTTCGACCGGCTGGCGAAGACCGACCTCGAAATATCAGGCGGCACGATCCATGTCGCGTTCGCGCCCGGCGACATCGCCTTGCCCAGGGAAAAGGTGCTGGACTGGATCAAGATGTCCGCTCACGCGGTCTCGATCTATTACGGACGGTTTCCGGTCAACTCGCTGCGGCTGCTGCTGGTGCCGGTTGAAGGCGGACGCATTCGCGGCGGCACCACATGGGGCTATCGTGGCGCCGCGATCCGCATTCCGCTCGGCCGCGATTCCACCGAAGAAGTTTTGCGGCGCGACTGGGTCATGGTGCACGAGATGGTGCATACCGCTTTGCCCGACCTCGACCAGCGCTATGGCTGGCTGTCGGAAGGGTTGGCGGTCTATGTCGAACCGATCGCGCGGGTGCAGGCCGGCGACATGCCCGCGAACATGGTCTGGCGCGACATGATGCGTGACATGTCCAAGGGCCTGCCGGAGAGCGGCGACCAGGGCCTCGACAATACAGACACCTGGGGCCGCAAATATTGGGGCGGCGCGATGTTCTGTCTGCTCGCCGATATCCAGATCCGCAAGCGAACCAGCAATCGCCTCGGCCTGCAGGATGCGATGCGCGGCGTGCTCGCCGCCGGCGGCAATCACGAACAGGACTGGTCGCTCGACCGCGTCCTCTCGACCGCCGACAAGGCCGTCGGCGTCGACGTACTGACGCGGCTTCACAACGAGATGGGGCCAAAGCCTGTGACGCCCGACCTCGCCGCGCTGTGGCGCGATCTCGGGGTGAAATCGCAAGGCGACAGCGTCGAATTCGACGATGGCGCGCCGCTGGCGGCGATCCGCAAGGCGATCACCGAGCCGCACGCGAACTAGGCTGGCGTTCGCACGCGCAGCGCCCATCGTGAAGGTGCAGCACACCGCTGGCTTTTGATCTCGCGATGTCGGAAAGTTCCCCGGTTTGCTGCTGCGCAGAGAGCCGGGAATCAATGACCGAGAACACCGCGAATAGCAATTGGCCGATCTTTCGCTCGCTGGCGGCCTTTCGCCTGAGCAATCTGCCCGGCGACCTGATCGCAGGGCTGACTTTGGCCGCGATCGCGATCCCCGAGCAGATGGCCACCGCCCGGCTCGGCGGTTTCGCGCCGCAGATCGGCTTCTTCGCCTTCATAGCGGGATCGCTGGGCTTTGCCATGCTCGGCAGCAATCGCTTCCTGTCCTGCGGCGCCGATTCCACCATCACGCCAATCTTCGCCGGCGGTCTGGCGCTGATGGCAACGTCGGGCTCGCCGGAATACCGGGCGCTCGCCGTCGCGCTGGCGCTGATGGTCGGCGCCATCCTCGTCGTTGGCAGCCTTTTTCGTCTCGGCTGGATCGCCAACCTGCTGTCGACGCCGGTCACGGTCGGTTTCCTCGCCGGCATTTCCGTCCACATTCTGGTCTCGCAAATGCCCGGCGTGCTCGGATTGCAGCCGCCGAAAGGACCGACGCTGGATAAAATCGCTGCGCTCGCGCAGCATCTCGGCGAGAGCAATTTTTACACGCTCTGCATCGGTTTCGGCGTACTGGCCGTCGTCGCCGGGTCGGAGAAAATCAGCGCGCGAATTCCCGGCGCGCTGATCGGTCTGGTCGCAGCCACCGCAGCCGTGATCCTGGGCCATCTCGAGAGCAAGGGCGTCAGCGTGGTCGGGACCGTGCCGGGAACGCTGCCGACGCCTGCGTTTCCGGAAATCGCGGCGGAACGTTGGGTGAAGCTGGTGCCGCTGGCGTTCCTGATCGCCATCGTCGTCATGGTGCAGACCGCCGCGACCACGCGCTCGTTCCTCTCCGATCCCGACAAGCCGGCCGACGTCGACCGTGATTTTCTCGGCGTCGGCGCCGGCAGCATGCTTGCCGGCCTGTTCGGCGCGTTTCCGGTCAATGCCAGTCCGCCGCGGACCGGCATCGTGTCCGAGACCGGCGGACGCACACAAATCGCCGGGCTGTTCGCGGCCGTGCTGGTGCTGGGACTGCTGGCGTTCGGCGCCACGCTGTTGCGGAACGTGCCGGAAGCGGCCCTCGGCGGCGTGCTGCTGTTCGTGGCGCTTCGCATCATCCGCGTCGGCCAGATCGTCGCGATCTATCGACAGTCGTTCGGCGAATTCCTCCTGATCGTGGCTACCGCCGCGGCGATCATCGCACTGCCGATCGAACAAGGCGTCGCGGTCGGCATCGCACTGTCGCTGCTGCACGGTATCTGGAGCACGACGCGCGCGCGGCTGGTTCAGTTCGAGCGTGTGCCGGACACCACGATCTGGTGGCCAGCCAACCCGCATATGCCGGGCGAACGTAATCCCGATGTCGCCGTGGTCGGACTGCAGGCGCCACTGTCATTTCTCAACGCCTCACATTTCCGGTCCGACGTGCTGCATGTCATCAGGAACTCGACGCCGAAACCGCGCGTGTTGGTACTGGAGGCCAGCGGCATTCTGGAGATCGATTTCACCGCCGCGCAGATCCTGCTCGATCTCATCAGGCAGTGCGGCGAGGAAGGTGTTACGGTCGCGATGGCTCGGCTCGAATCGACCCGGGCACAAGAAGCATTCGCGCGCTTCGGGATATACGACGTGATGCCGAAGAGCTGCATCTTCCACAGCGTCGACCAGGCGATCCACGCGCTGGGCGGGAAAGAGCGAAGACCCAAGCCACCGTCATCCTGAGGTGCGAGCGCAAGCGAGTCTCGAAGGATGAGCCGACCGGCCTGTGGCTGTCATCCTTCGAGACGCGCGCAAGTGCGCGCTCCTCAGGATGACGAATAGATCAGGCCGCCGGCATGATCTTTCCCGGATTGAAAATGTTCTGCGGATCGAGCGCCCGCTTCAGCGCACGCATGGCGTCAATCGCCTCGACGCCGAGCTCGGCCTCGAGGTATTTCTGCTTGCCCTGCCCGATGCCGTGCTCGCCGGTGCAGGTGCCGTCCATCGACTGCGCGCGCTCGACCAAGCGATGCATGAACTCCTCGCCGCGCGCCATCTCGTCCGGATTGTCGACGTCGCAGACCAGCGAGCAGTGAAAGTTGCCGTCGCCGACATGGCCGACGATCGGCGACAGCAGATTGAGCCGCTTCAGGTCGGCCTCGGTCTCGGTGACGCAATCGGCCAGCCTTGAGATCGGCACGCAGACGTCGGTTGCGACCACGCCGGCGCCGGGACGCAGCGCCTTCACCGACCAGTAGGCGTCGTGCCGCGCCTGCCACAGCTTGGTGCGATCTTCCGGCCTCGTGGTCCAGGTGAAATCGCCGCCGCCGCATTCGCTGGCGATTTCCTTGAAGTTTTTCGATTGCTCGGCGACATCGTTGGCGCTGCCATGGAATTCCAGCAGCAACAACGGCGTCTCCGGCAAGGTCAGTTTCGAATAAGCGTTGCAGGCGCGCACCTGCTCGGCGTTGAGCAATTCGATGCGCGCGACGGGAATCCCGGTCTGGATCGCCAGGATGGTCGCCTGGCAGGCGCCGCGCACAGTCTCGAACGAACAGGCGGCCGCCGCGATGGTCTCGGGAATGCCGCGCAGTTTGATAGTGAGCTCGGCGATGATGCCGAGCGTGCCCTCGGCTCCGACAAAGAGATGCGTCAGGTCGTAGCCGGCGGATGATTTCTTCGCCCGTGTGCCGGTATTTATGATCTCGCCGTCGCCGCGCACCACTTTGAGCGCCAGCACGTTATCGCGCATGGTGCCGTAACGCACCGCATTGGTGCCGGAAGCGCGGGTCGAGGCCATGCCGCCCAGCGAGGCATCGGCGCCGGGATCGATCGGGAAGAACACGCCCTGGTCGCGCAAATGCTCGTTGAGCGCCTTGCGGGTGACGCCGGGCTGGATCACGCAGTCCAGATCGTCGGCATGGACTTCCAGCACCTTGTTCATGTCGCGCAGATCGATGCAGACGCCACCGGCCGGCGCATTGACCTGGCCCTCCAGCGAGGTGCCGGTGCCGAACGCGATCACGGGAACGCTGTGTTTGGCGCAAATCCGCACCACATCCTGGATATCAGCGGTTTCCTGCGCCATCACCACCGCGTCCGGCGGCTGGGTCGGCAGCCATGTGGTGGTATGGGCATGCTGTTCGCGCACCGCCTGCGAGGTGATCAGCCGGTTGCCGAATCGCGCGGCGAGCGCCTCAACGGCGCTGGCGAGCGCCTTCGGCTCCGGCCGCTTCGGATTGTTCGAAATCGTCATCGCCACGCAAAACTCCTCCCACTTTGAGGCGACCGTGGCAAAGGATATAAAAGGGGTCAAGAGAACAAAGGGATAGATGATGACGACCGGTGCCGCCACAAGCTTGAAGGATATGCCGTTACCGCCTGCCCCGTTCGTGTCGTCGGTGATGCAGATCGAGCCGCAGTGGATCGATTATAACGGCCATCTCAACATGGCCTATTACAACGTGATGATGGACCGCGCGATCGACGAAATGTGGCTGCAGCTCGGGATCGGACCCGGCTACATGAAGGAGCGCCACGGCTCGACCTTCACCGCCGAATGCCATGTGCGCTATTTGCGCGAGATTCACCTCGGCGATCCCGTGCAGGTTTCAGTCTATCTGATGGCTACCGACGAGAAGCGCATCCACACCTTCGAGGAATTGCGTCACGCCACCGAAGGCTGGATCTCCGCGACGTCGGAGAACATGACCGTCCATATCGACATGAATGCTCGGAAAGTCGCGCCCTTCCCGTCAGATATCCGCGCCCGCATCCAGGCGGTGGTGGATACCCATGCGGCCGTACCGCGGCCCGAGGGCACCGGACGCAAAGTCGCGATGCCCTCGAAGTAATCGGGTGGTCCAATATGCAATCCGGTCATGGCGTCTGTTGCACTGCGGGCGAGATTTAACGTCACCCGAACGTATGAAGACAGCACCCCGGCAGAACTCTATCTTGACCCGCGCCGGACTGTGAGAGCGCAGTGTGCCCGGTCGGCGGCGATTCCGGAGCCGGATAGTGACGACTGACAGGAGGAAAGATACGCCATGAGAAAACTCATCGTGCTGGCAATGCTGCTGAAGACGACTTCCGCAATCGCCGGGTCGTCAGCCGGCTATGGTATGGGCGGACAGTTTACACGGTTCGATCCCATCGTCAGCCAGTACAACCAGTCGGGCGAGATTTTCCGGATCGAGGGACACTGCCAATCGGCCTGTACATTGTTCCTGGGAATCCGCAACGTGTGTATCGACCGCAATGCCACGCTGTTGTTCCACGCCGGACACGACCGCAACAAAAATATCACCGCGTCCGCCACCCAGCACATGCTGAGCGCCTACAACGCGAATCTGCGCGACTATGTCATGGCGAACCGTTACATGGACACGCTGGCGTTTCATCCGATTTCAGGGCGCGACTTGATCCAGAAATTCGGCTACCGGAAATGCCCGGCGAAGTAGCCACGGTGCGAACGTCAGCGCCTGCGCTGACGCCCGCGACGCTTGCTAGACGCGGCTGCGCCCGCGGGCCAACCCGACCACGGCCGAGATCACGAACAGGATCACGGCAATGAAGAATATCGCCTTGGCGATTTCGATGGAAACGCCGGCGACGCCGCCAAAACCCAAAATGCCCGCGATCAGTGCGACGACCAAAAATGTAACGACCCAGCTCAGCATGACACCACCTCTGTTTTCCGTTTCGCTCTGGATGGCGGCGATCCAGGCCGCCGCGCATCGACTGCTGAAATAATCCGGGCCGGGAACGAAGGTTCCGGGCGGCGAAACAGCGAAATTTGACGACTCGCGCGGAACCAAATTCGTAAAACGCCTCGAAACAAGCCCGCCAAGAACACCGGGATAAAACCTGTCAAAACGGCCGAACAGGCCCTATATGGCCCTTAATCCCTGCTATGAAGGCTCCCCTTCATCGCCCCACGGTGCCATCGTGGGGGCAACACGATTCGCGAATGACCGAGCCCAGCAAATTGCCTCATCACGACGTCCCCGAGCACCAGCCTGCGGCTGGCGGCATCGCCGCGCGTGCGCGGGCCACCGCCGGGCCGCAATATCTCACCGGCCTCAATCCGGAGCAGCGCGACGCGGTGGTTTCCTTGGACGGGCCGGTTCTGGTGCTGGCCGGCGCCGGCACCGGCAAAACCCGGGTGCTGACCACCCGCATCGCCCATATCCTGAGCCAGGGCCGGGCGCGCCCGCACGAAATCCTGTCGGTGACCTTCACCAACAAGGCCGCACGCGAGATGAAGCTCCGGCTTGGCCAGATGCTCGGCCAGGCCGTGGAAGGCATGCCATGGCTCGGCACTTTCCATTCGATCGGCGGCCGCATCCTGCGCATCCACGCCGAACTGGTGCAGCTCAAATCCAATTTCACCGTGCTCGACGTCGACGATCAGGTCCGCCTGCTCAAACAGTTGCTTCAAGCCGAAAACATCGACGACAAGCGCTGGCCGGCGCGGATGCTGGCCGGCCTGATCGACGGCTGGAAAAACCGCGGCCTGACGCCGGCGCAGGTGCCGGCGGGCGAAGCCGCCGTGTTCGGCAATGGCAAGGGCGGCAAGCTTTACGCCAGCTATCAGGAACGGCTGAAGATTCTCAACGCCGCCGATTTCGGCGATCTGTTGCTGGAGAACATCCGGCTGTTCCGCGAGCACCCGGACGTGCTCCGGCAGTACCAGAGCCGCTTCAAGTTCATCCTGGTCGACGAATATCAGGACACCAACGTCGCGCAGTATCTCTGGCTGCGGCTGCTGTCGCAGGCACCGTCGCGTTCGGGCGCGCCGCTGTCCGCGATCATCCCGGGAGCGACCGGCACTGCCGTTATTCGGGACGAGTCCGCTGCCTCCCCCGTCATCGCCTCCCCCGTCATTCCGGGGCACGCCGAAGGCGTGAACCCGGAATCTCAAGAGCACGCATCTCCAGATTCCGGCTCCGCGCCTCCGGCACATCCCGGAATCACGGATGCCCCCCTGAAAAACATCTGCTGCGTCGGCGACGACGACCAGTCGATCTATGGCTGGCGCGGCGCCGAGGTCGACAACATCCTGCGCTTCGACCACGACTTTCCCGGCGCAAAAGTCATCCGCCTCGAACGCAATTACCGCTCCACCGGCCATATCCTCGCCGCCGCCTCGCACCTGATCGCCCACAACGAAGGCCGGCTCGGCAAGACGCTGCGCACCGAGGACGTCGACGGCGAAAAGGTCACCGTCACCGGCTCCTGGGATTCCGAGGAGGAAGCCCGCGGCATCGGCGAGGAGATCGAGGAACTGCAACGCGCCGGCGAGAACCTCAACCAGATCGCTATCCTGGTACGGGCTTCGTTCCAGATGCGCGAGTTCGAAGATCGTTTTGTCACGCTCGGCCTCTCCTATCGCGTGATCGGCGGTCCGCGTTTCTACGAGCGCGCGGAAATTCGCGACGCGCTGGCTTACCTGCGCGTGATCAACTCGCCCGCCGACGATCTCGCCTTCGAGCGCATCGTCAACGTGCCGAAACGCGGGCTGGGCGACGCCACTGTGCAGATGCTGCACGACCACGCCCGCAAGCGCCGCATTCCCCTGTTCGAGGCCGCGCGGGCCGTGGTCGAAACCGACGAGTTGAAACCGAAGGCGCGCGGCTCCTTGCGCGATCTCATTCTGCATTTCGACCGCTGGCGCGCGCGGCGCGAGGTGACCTCGCATACGGAACTGGCCGAAATCGTGCTCGACGAGAGCGGCTATACCGAGATGTGGCAGAAGGACCGCTCCGCCGACGCCGCGGGACGGCTCGACAACCTCAAGGAATTGATCCGCTCGATGGAAGAGTTCGAGAACCTTCAGGGGTTCCTCGAACATATTTCGCTGGTGATGGACCGCGATGGCGGACCCGACGACGAAGCGGTGTCGTTGATGACGCTGCATTCGGCCAAGGGGCTGGAATTCGACAACGTGTTCCTGCCCGGCTGGGAGGAAGGCCTGTTTCCGAGCCAGCGCACGCTCGACGAACAGGGCCGCGCCGGCCTCGAGGAAGAGCGTCGTCTCGCCCATGTCGGTATCACCCGCGCGCGCCGCCGCGCCAAACTCTATTTCGCCACCAACCGCCGCATTCACGGCACCTGGTCGACCACGATCCCGTCGCGCTTTCTCGACGAATTGCCGTCGCCGAATGTCGAGATCACGGAGTCCAAAGGCGGCTCGGGCTGGGGCGGCAGCGGCGGTTATGGCGCCTCGCGCTTCGACAATGTCGAATCCTTCGGCTCCAGCTATACGACGCCGGGCTGGCAGCGCGCCCAGGCCAATCGCGCCAAAAATCGCGGCGGCAGCAACGACGGACAGGCGCGCGGCGGCTTCGACGAAACCCAGTCGTCCTACGGCAGCTCGCGCGGCGACAGCGGCTTCTCGCGCAACAAGCGCGGCCCGATGGTGATCGAGGGCGAACTGGTCGCAAAGTCCACCGGCACGGTTTCCGAATTCTCGCTCGACGATCGCGTGTTTCACCAGAAATTCGGCTACGGCCATGTGGTGAAGGTCGACGGTAACAAACTGACGATCGCGTTCGAAAAGGCCGGCGAGAAGAAAGTCGTCGATAGCTTTGTCGAGCGGGTGTAGCCCCTGTTCGACCACACCGCAGCTTCTGCGGACCGGAACGGCCGAAAAAGCCGCCATTTCCACGACATTTTAACGAATTTTTAGAAACAATACTTAGCCGCCACTTTTACGGAAAACTCGCGTGTGCGGACGTAGCCTTTGATCCACCGACCGATTGGGTCGACGACATCAGAGTTAACAAAATATGACCAAGGCAAATCCATTGCTCGAAGGGCTCGACGAGGCCGTCTCGCGAGGAACGCCGGAAAGCCGGGAGCGTGCGCTGTGGCATGCCACCGATCTGATGACCGCGGGCCACTATAGCGAGGATGAGATCGAGACCTTCGGCGCCGTTATAGGCCGGCTCGCGGGCGAGATCGAGGTCGCGGCCCGCGCGCAGCTTGCGAAGAGGATGGCCCACTTTGACAACGCTCCGGTCAACATCCTGCACAAGCTTGCCTTTGACGATTCGATCGATGTCGCCGGACCGGTCCTCAAGGAATCCGAACGTCTCGAACCCTACGCCATGGTCGCCAACGCCTGCCTCAAGAGCCAGTCGCATCTGCTCGCGATCTCGAAACGGGAAACCCTGGTGGAGATGGTCACGGATGTGCTCGTCACCCACGGCGACCAGGAAGTCATGACCTCCGTCGCGTCCAACAATGGCGCGCGTTTCTCGGAACTCGGATTCCAGCACCTGATCGAACACGCCGAGGACGATTCCGTTCTCGCCGAGAAGCT
Organism: Hyphomicrobiales bacterium; assembly: GCA_038244925.1. Taxonomy (GTDB): domain Bacteria; phylum Pseudomonadota; class Alphaproteobacteria; order Rhizobiales; family Xanthobacteraceae; genus Bradyrhizobium. The sequence continues at coordinate 13,978 of JBBRSX010000036.1, forward strand.
CGGTCGGCGGCAGGATATCCCGCAGCATGTTTTCCAGCAATTGATCGCAAAGGCATCGGACGACGTGAGAACGCGGCTCCAGCAGGAGCGACCCGAGTTGGTGAAGCAAATCAAATCGACGGTGGCGGACGTTGCCGGCGCGTTGCAGTCACGGCTCAGCCCGGGCTCGGAGAACTATCAGATCGCGAAACGCGCCGTGACCGCCCTGCATCAACTGGGCAAGCTGAACGAGAGAAGCATATCCGACTACGCAAGATCCCGTCGAATCGAGGAAGTCACCGTCGGCCTGTCCTTGATGTGCACGCTGCCGGACGACGTGGTCGAACGCGCGCTGCTGAGCGACAGCAAGGAAATGCTGTTGATCATGGCCAGGGCCCTGCGCTTCTCGTGGGAGACAACCATGTCGCTGCTCTTCCTCGGCGCCAAGGGCCACCGTCTTGCCTCAAGAGAGCTGAAGGACCTGAAAAACGAGTTCGGCCGCCTCAACATCGAGACATCCCGCGGCGTCCTGAAGTCCTATTCCTCTCGCAAGGTCGCCGCAGATGCGCCGCTCCAGCCCACAGGTCCTGCGCGCTGAGATCACGAATCCGGAATTTGGTTCCGTTCTGATCGATTTCCGGCGATGAACATGGCGAACCGGCGCTTGCGCGGCTGCAGGTGAGTTCCTATCTCAGTGAACTCGCCCCGAGATCAAAGCTGCGGCTGCGTCGCGCCTTGATCTTCTGCATTACCGATTCAAACCAAGCTCTCCATGTCCCCGATCATATCCGTCTCGAATCTGTCAAAAACCTACGCCTCCGGCTTCAAGGCGCTGAACGGCATCAATCTCGACATCAACAAGGGCGAGATTTTTGCGCTGCTGGGGCCGAACGGCGCCGGCAAGACCACGCTGATCAGCATCATCTGCGGCATCGCCAATCTGAGCGAGGGCCAGGTGCTGGTGAACGGCCATGACATCAACCGGGATTACCGCGCCGCGCGCTCGCTGATCGGCCTGGTGCCGCAGGAGCTGCACACCGACGCCTTCGAATCGGTTTGGGCCACCGTCAGCTTCAGCCGCGGCCTGTTCGGCAAGCCGAAGAATCCCGACCATATCGAGAAGGTGCTGAAAGACCTCTCGCTGTGGGACAAGAAGGACAACAAGATCGTCACGCTGTCCGGCGGCATGAAGCGCCGCGTGATGATCGCAAAAGCGCTGTCGCACGAGCCCCAGATCCTGTTTCTCGACGAGCCGACCGCCGGCGTCGACGTCGAACTGCGCAAGGGCATGTGGGAAGTGGTGCGCACACTCCAGGCCGCTGGCGTCACCATCATCCTGACGACGCACTACATCGAGGATGCCGAGGAGATGGCCGACCGCATCGGCGTCATCAACAAGGGCGAGATCATTTTGGTCGAGGACAAGGCCGGCCTGATGCAGAAGCTCGGCAAGAAGCGCCTGAAGCTTTATCTGCAAGGCAAGGTCGAGGCGATCCCCGCCAGCCTTGCCGCCTACAATCTCGAACTGTCGGATGACGGCCGCGAAGTGACCTATACTTACGATACCAAGGGAGACCGCACTGGAATCACCAGCCTGCTCAGCGACCTGCGCACGGCCGGCATCCGGATCTCCGACCTCGACACCACGCAGTCTTCGCTGGAAGACATCTTCGTCAGCCTGGTGAGGGCGCCATGAATTACCGGGCGATCCAGGCCATCTATCTGTTCGAAATGGCGCGCACCTGGCGCACGCTGCTGCAGAGCATCGTCTCGCCTGTGGTGTCGACCTCGCTGTACTTCGTGGTGTTCGGCGCCGCGATCGGCTCGCGCATCACCCAGGTCGAAGGCGTCAGCTATGGCACCTTCATCGTGCCGGGCCTGGTGATGCTGTCGGTGCTGACGCAAAGCATCGCCAACGCCTCGTTCGGCATCTACTTCCCGAAATTCGTCGGCACCATCTATGAAATATTGTCGGCGCCGATCTCCTACTTCGAGATCGTAATCGGCTATGTCGGCGCGGCCGCCACAAAATCCATCATCCTCGGCCTGATCATCCTCGCCACCGCGGCGCTGTTCGTGCCGCTGCATATCCATCACCCCTGGTGGATGCTGACCTTCCTGGTGCTGACGGCGGTGACCTTCAGCCTGTTCGGATTCATCATCGGTATCTGGGCCGACGGTTTCGAAAAGTTGCAGATGATCCCGATGCTGGTGGTAACGCCGCTGACCTTCCTCGGCGGCAGCTTCTACTCGGTCAACATGCTGCCGTCTGGCTGGCGCACCATCACCTTGCTCAATCCGGTGGTCTATCTGATCTCGGGTTTTCGCTGGAGCTTTTACGAGATCGCCGACGTCAGCGTCGGCCTTAGCATCGGCGTGACGGTGGGCTTCCTCGTGATCTGCATGGGTCTGGTATGGTGGATCTTCAAAACCGGATACCGGCTGAAGAATTGACGCGACGACACGTCGTCCAATTTACTTGCCATCATTCCGGGGCGTGCGAAGCACGAGCCCGGAATCCATAACCACGATCGGGAGTATGGACTCCCCGATGTGCAATTGCACATCTGAGGCCTGCGCCCTCAGGTCGGCAATTGCCGACCGACGGGCGCATCCCGGAATGACAGTTAACTACCGATAACAGTGAAAATGCCCGCGGTGATAATACCCGCGGCAGCGATAGCCGCGATCGGATATCCCGAACACGCCCTTCACCGCCCCCATGGCGCCGCCGACGCCGGCCCCTACGGCACCGCCGACCACGCCACCCACCGGCCCGGCGATCCGGTTGCCTTCGTGGGAGCCTTCCTGCGCGCCGCGGACGATGCCCTGGGCATGTCCGGCAAGAGGGAGCGCCAGCAGCGCGAGGACAATGGCGGCACCCGCGAGCCAGAACCTGGCCGAAAAACCTGACGGCAGCGCAGCCGTCCTAACCCTGATTTTGTTCATCTGAATTCCTTGGAAGCCGGAGCAACTTTGCCGGCGAGGTGGGACTATCCAACGCCGGACAGGCAGAAAAGTTGCGGGGCCGCGGCTCATCGGGGGCCGCACCAAGGCGCTGCTCGCGAAAAAGTCAGCAGCCCCGGCGGCCTTCAGCCGCGCCGGCGCCTTGATTGCGCCGTGGGACCCATTAACGATGGGTCTGCAGGTCACTGGAAAGAAAGCCGGATTCCGGGCATATTGGATGCCGGGGGACGGAGCGAAACGGTGCTGCAAGCATGGGCTCTTAATTGAAAGAGACCTGCTTTTAAAAAAGGCCTGGAGGCCAAAAGTAAAATGCGTTCCCTTCTCATTGCCCTCAGCGCGCTGGCGCTGCTCGCCTCCGGCGCCGCGCAAGCCAAGGTCGCCATCACCATCGACAAGGACAACCAGCGGATGACCGTCGCCGTCGACGGCGTCGAGCGTTACCACTGGCCGGTGTCGTCAGGCATTCCTTCGCGCGAGACGCCGAGCGGCAGCTTCCGCACCTTCCGCATGGAAGAGGATCACTACTCCAAGGAATTCGACGACGCGCCGATGCCGCACTCGATCTTCTTTACCAAGCAAGGTCACGCCATTCACGGCACCGATTCCGTCGGCCGCCTCGGCACCCCCGCCTCGCATGGCTGCGTGCGGCTCTCGCGCGACAACGCCACGACGCTGTACGCGCTGGTGGAGAAGGAAGGCGTGCTCAACACCACGGTGACGCTGACCGGCTCGGCACAGGTCGCGATGGCCCGCAATCCGAAGCCGCGTGCCAACACCGCCGTCGCCCGCCGCGCCACGCAACCGCAGGTCGACCAGCAATATGATTCCGCCGGCGATCCCGTCGTGATCACGCCGCAGCGGCAACTCACAGCACCGCTACAGCGCGCCGACGACGGCTATATCTACCCGGCCGACGGCTCTTCCAACGAAGCGCGCTATCCGGCGCCTCCGGGCCGCCGCGTCTACGACACCCAAGCCTATCAGCAGCAGCAATATTATACGAGCCGCGGCTACGCGCCGGCGCCGCAGGGCTATTATTATCAGCAGCGGCCGCAATATCAGCCCCGCGGCCTGTTCACCTATCAGGATTGACGCAACGGCGCGGAACCCCCGCCCCCGCCACACTGCTTACTCCGCCCAACAAATGTCCGGACGGTCAACACAGTTCCCGCTCCCGGAAATTGACAGGGAGTGCCGCGCCCGTATTCTTGCGGAGATCTTCGCATTGGAATCGAACACGACACGAGAGCAAATCTCGAACTTTTGCGTTACTTCGCGGGCGAGCGTGCTCCGCGTCGCAAAAGATCGGGTCAAGACCGGCACGAAATTCGGCTGCCTTGGCCTGGATTCCGCGATGATCGTCTATGTCCAAATGGAGCTCGAGGAGAAACTCGAACGCGCTGCTCGCAAGGCGCGCCAAGACCCAGCCCGATGACCGCGCCCTGCTGGTGTTTCCACCCGGCCTGGAATTTCTCGTCGCCTTCATCGGTTGCCTGATCGCGGGGGTCATCGCGGTTCCCATGATGCTGACGCGCCGGAAAAACGCCCGCGATTCCAGCGCCGGCATCATCGCCAATTGCGAGCCGGTGGTCGCGCTGACCAGTGCGGCGTTCGCCAGCCGAAAGGATCCGCACGAGCGGTTTGCACGCGAACAGCTCGAATGGCTGACGGTCGATCTGACGCCGGCAGCGCCACGCGCGGCCGGTCTGCCGGAGCCGGACACGCACGACATCGCGTTTCTGCAATACACCTCGGGTTCGACCTCGGAGCCGAAGGGCGTCGCCGTCAGCCACGCCAACCTGCTCGCCAATCTGGAAATGATTCGGCGCTCGCTCGGCAACACCAGGCAATCGACCTACGTCAACTGGGACCCGCTTTATCACGACATGGGCTTGATCCTGAACGCGCTGCAGACGCTGTATGTCGGCGCCTTGTGCGTCCTGATGGCGCCGAATGCGTTCATGCAGCGCCCGCTCAACTGGCTGCGCGCCATCCATCGCTACCGCGCCGAGGTCGGCTGCAGCCCCAATTTCGGCTACGACCTCTGCGTCAGCCGGTACCGCGCCGCATGACCCAGCTGTAATAGTGACGGTTCACCGCGAGCAGCGTGCGGTCTGCCATCAGGTCGGGAACGTAATGCGCCACGTTCGGGTAATCGTGCTCGATCATCAACGAAGATGATGAAGCACGGGCGCGCCATGGATTGACCCGAATACCGGGTTATTGCCCGTGTAGCGGCGCAGCTTTTCACGACCGTAAGCATGTCAGGCCTTGTCCCGAAGCGCGACGTAGATGGCCGGAATGACGAGGACTGTCAGAAGCGTCGACGACGCCAAGCCGAACAACAGCGAAATCGCCAAGCCCTGAAAGATAGGATCGAGCAGTATGGTGGCAGCGCCAATCATGGCGGCCAGGGCCGTGAGCAAAATGGGCTTGAACCGAACGGCGCCAGCTTGCAGCACGACCTCGCGCAACGATTTCCCCGCTCCGTCGGAGTGACGAATGAAATCGACGAGCAGAATCGAGTTTCGAACGATGATGCCCGCCAACGCAATGAACCCGATCATTGACGTCGCGGTGAACGGTGCGCTCAGCAGCCAATGGCCGAGCAGAATTCCGATCAAAGTCAGCGGAATCGGAGTGAGGACAACCAACGGCAGGCGGAAACTTCGGAACTGAGCGACCACCAGCACGTAGATGCCCAGTATCGCTGCACCAAAGGCCGCGCCCATATCACGGAATGTGACATAGGTGATTTCCCATTCGCCGTCCCACAGCAGCGTGGGACGCGACTCGTCCGCCGGCTGGCCATGCAGGCTGATGGCAGGCTTTGGCAACGCGCCCCAATCGTGGGCATCCACGCGACCCGCGACTTCGAGCATGCCATAGAGCGGCGCCTCGAAACGTCCGGCAAGTTCAGCCATCACCATATCGGCGAAGCGACCGTCGCGCCGGAAAATCGTCGGCGAACCAGCCTCGTTGGACACCTTGACGACCTGACCCAGCTCGACGACCGTCTTGCTTCCGGGAAGCGTATTTGCGGGGACCGGGGTAGAAGCAAGCGCCTCCGTCCACGCAAGATTCCGCTTCGGCAGCCGGACGGCTATCTCGATCGGATTGCGGTCTTCGCCGCGGTGTGAATAGCCGACCGATGTGCCGCCGAACAACATCTGGATGGTGTCATAAACGTCGCGTTGCTCGACGCCGAAGAACTCAAGGCTGTCCTGGTCGATCGAAAGTCTCAGCCGTGGCCGCTTCTCCCCGACCGAATCGTCGATATCGACGATGAAAGGCACTTCGGCAAAAATCTTTTTCACCTCGGCCATGACGGCTCTGCGGGTTGCCGCATCGGGTCCGTAGATTTCGGCCAGCAAGGTGGCGAGCACCGGCGGACCGGGCGGCACCTCGACGACCTTGATGCTCGTCCCGGCAGGGCTGCTGACGGCCTTGAGACGCTGTCGAAGATCGAGCGCAATTTCGTGGCTTGCGCGCTTGCGATCCGACCGCGTCGCAAGATTGACCTGCAGTTCGCCCAATTCGGGCCTTTCACGGAGATAATAGTGTCGAACGAGCCCGTTGAAGTTGAATGGCGCTGGCGTGCCGGCATAGGATTGCACGGAAGTGATTTCCGGCAAGCCTCGGGCGATGTCGGCAGCAGCAAAAAGAGTCCGCTCCGTATCTTCCAGGCTTGCACCTTCTGGAAGATCGACGACGACCGCGATTTCCGATTTGTTGTCGAACGGAAGCAATTTGACGGTTACGGATTTCGTCGCAAACAGGGTCATCGATAGCAGCGTCGCGACGCCGACCCCGACAAGAAAAATCCAGGCCGAACGTTTGCTGCCAACAATCGGGGTGGCGATGCGCCGGTAGAAGCGTCCGAGCACGCCTTCGTCATGCGACAAGTGCTCAACGACCGCCGCGTCCTCCCTCGGCGCAAGCCGCAACATCAGCCAGGGCGCAACCACCATCGCGACGAAGAACGAGAACAGCATCGCCGCCGAGGCGTTGGCCGGAATCGGCGCCATATAAGGACCCATCAGTCCTGATACGAACAGCATCGGCAGCAGCGCAGCAACAACCGTCAGGGTTGCAACGACCGTGGGATTGCCGACCTCGGCGACCGCCTCGATCGTTGCCTGCAACCGCGGCCGGCCATCCTTCATCGCCCAATGGCGGGCGATGTTCTCAACCACCACGATCGCATCGTCGACAAGGATGCCGATCGAAAAGATCAGCGCAAAGAGGCTGACGCGATTGATCGTGTAACCCATCAGGTTCGCGGCGAACAGCGTCAGCAGAATGGTCGTCGGAATCACGACGAGCGTGACGAGAGCCTCGCGCCAGCCAATCGCGACCGCGATCAGGACAACGATGGAGATCGTCGCGAGGCCAAGGTGAAACAATAACTCGTTGGCCTTTTCGTTAGCGGTCTCGCCGTAATCACGGGTGACGGAGACCTGGATGTCGTCCGGGATGAGGCGAGATTTCAGCGCATCGACTCGCCGGGCAATCTCTTCGGACACGACGACGGCGTTGGCGCCGGCCCGCTTAGCGAGCGCCAGGCTGACCGCGGGAACCCTGTGCCAGTTTCCCTTCGCGTCGGATGCGTCGTTCCAGACACGGTGTTCGGTCGGGTTCGGGCCAATCACCACCGCGGCGACATCATTGACATAGACTGGATGTCCGTCCCGCGTCGAAATCAGCAGCAACCCAATATCCGGAATGCCTGCCAGCGTCTGGCCAGCCGATACGGTGCGAACGATCCCGGCGTCGCGGATCTGTCCCGCAAGGAAGGAACGATTGGCGTCCCTTACCTTCGCGATCAGTTGTTGAAGCGTAACGCCAAACATCGACAGCTTCTCCGGATCGGGTTCCACCCTGATCTGCTGGGCGGCACCGCCGGAGATGTAGGTCAGGCCGATACTGTCGACCTTCATCATCTCGGCGCGCAATTTGTCGGCAAGTTCGTGGAGGTCCTTGTCCGACCATCGGTCAGCCGCGCCGGGTTTGGGCGAAAGGGTCAGCACGGCCACGGCCACGTCGTTGATACCTCGGCCGATAATCAACGGCTCGGGAATACCGACCGGAATCTGATCGAGATTGGCGCGAATTTTTTCGTGAATGCGGAGGATCGCATCGTCTGCCCTGGTTCCAACCAGAAACCGCGCGGTGACCATCACCCGGTCATCTTCGGTCTGGCTATAGACATGTTCCACACCATCGATGCCCTTGACGATGGCCTCGAGCGGCTTGGTCACAAGTTCGACCGCATCCGGCGCACGCAGGCCATCCGCATTGACCCGGATGTCGACCATGGGGACGCTGATCTGCGGCTCTTCTTCGCGCGGGATGACGACGACGGCGAGAAGGCCGACGACGAGCGCGGAGAGCAGAAACAGCGGCGTCAGCGGTGAGCCGATCGTCGCGCGGGTCAACCGTCCGGACAGCCCCAGGTTCACGGTTGCACCAGTCGGTCGCCAACCCGAATGCCGGACAGAATTTCGAGCCCGTTTGGAAGCTCAGGGCTCGGCAAATCGCGGCCACGCTGCACCGGCACATCGACCGTTCGGTCCGCCTGACGGATATGGACATAGTCGATCCCGAAGCGGGTCGACACATAGCTGGAGGGGATTACGAAGGCCGTTCGCGTACCGCCTGATATCCAGACCCTCAGCCGATCCCCGACGAAGTATTCTCCGAGCCCTTCGACCGTAGCGTCCGCGATGACGCGGCCATCCTCGATTTGCGGATAGACCAGATCGATCACACCGGCCTTTGCGGCTTGTTCGCCAAGCTCGGCGCCGTCAATGCGGATCTTGTCGCCGGCTTTCAGAAAGCGAGCATGACGTTCGGGCACCCGCAGCCGCAGTTTGAAGTTCTGCTGTGCGATCATCGCAACGGCGTCACCGGGCAGCACAACCGAGCCAACCGCCACCAGTTTCTTCAATACGCGGCCGTCGGCGGGTGCGAGCACTTGCCCCTCGTTGAGCTGCTGCTGGACCACCGCGCGCTCCGCGGTCCTCGCCCGCAAGCCATTTTCGGCAACATTGAGCGCGGTCCGCGTTTCGTCGAGCTTGATGCGCGGAAGGGTGCCGCGCTCCACAAGCCCCTCGGTCCGCGTAAAATCGATTTGCGCCTGGTTCGATTGCGCCTGCAATGCGTCGATCTGCGCATCGATCGATTTCATCTGCAGGACGAGCTTTTCGTCCCCGATGGCTGCGATTGCCTGGCCGCGCGTGACCGGGTCGCCTTCCCGGACATTTAGCTGGACGATGGTGCCGCCGATGCGCCCTCGCGCGGGCACGACACTGATGCTTTCGACGGTCGCAAACACTGCCTTCTCGTCGCCGACCGGCCGCGAAGCGACGGTGAGGGTTTCCGCATCGGCCGAAGCCGCGCGCAATGTCGCAGCCGCGACAAGGCAGAATATGATCAATCCGCGCATCGGTCAGTCCATCGTTTTATCGGTTGGCCGCGTTTTATCGGTTGGCCGCGCAACGGCGCTGGTTTTGCATCTCACTGAAGTTGTCCGCCGGGGTATTGACCTGCGTCAAGGCACCGCCGTCCGCACTCTCATATTCTTGCTTTTCGATCCTGCGGCCTTCGATGGCGCGCAAAACAGCTGATAGAGCGTCTTCAGAACCTCGCGCGCGGGATCGCTGGCGATCGAGTAGTAGATCGTCTGGGCATCGCGCCGCGCAGATACCAGGCCATCCTTGCGAAGGAGAGCGAGATGCTGGGACACCGTGGAATCCCGAAGGCCCAGAAACTCTCCGAGATCGCCGACCGAGCGTTCGCCGTCGATCAACTGGCAAATGATGAGCAACCGATGACGGTTGGAAAGCGCCTTCAAGAGGTCACTCGCCCGGTCGGCCGCGGATTCCATGATCGCACTATCTATTTTCATACTTGCGTATATACGATGATATGAATATATAGTCAAGACACGCGGCACAATGAGCCAGGTGTCAACTGGCGCAAACGCGACGCAGCAAACGGAGGCGGCCATGGCGGAAGTAGTAGTGATTGGTGCCGGTCTCAGCGGGACGCTGATGGCCTACGAATTGTTGCCCCAGTTGAGGAAGAACGACCGCCTCACCGTGGTTTCGCAGGGGCCGGTCTATCATTTCGTCCCGTCCAATCCCTGGGTCGCTGTCGGCTGGCGCAAGCAGAGCGATATCGAAATTGATCTCGTTGACGTCATGAAGCGCAAGGGAATCCAGCTGTTGACGCAAGGCGCGCGACGCGTGCATCCGGCCGAAGACCGCATCGAGCTCGCAGACGGGGCGTCCATCAATTATGATTATCTGGTCGTCGCTACCGGGCCTGAACTTGCATTCGACGAGATCCCGGGGCTCGGACCGGACGGCCACACACAATCGATCTGCCACGTCGATCACGCCTCCCACGCGAAGGAGGCATTCGAGAAGCTTGCTGCGAATCCGGGGCCGGTCGTGATCGGTGCCGTGCAAGGCGCATCCTGCTTCGGCCCGGCCTACGAATTTCTGTTCATTTTAGAAACCGAACTGCGCCGCCGCAAGTTGCGCGACCGCGTCCCCATGACATTTGTCACATCCGAGCCTTATATCGGACATCTTGGTCTTGACGGGGTCGGCGACACCAGGGGCCTTCTCGAAAGCGAGATGCGGGAGAAGCACGTCAAGTGGATTGCCAGCGCTCGCGTCAAGAATGTCGAGCAGGGCAACATGTTCGTCGAAGAGGTTGCGGAAGACGGCTCGGTCCGCAAGACCCACGAACTGCCGTTCTCCTACTCGATGATGCTGCCGGCCTTCCGCGGCGTCGCCGCCGTGCGCGGTATCGAGAAGCTCACAAATCCGCGCGGCTTCGTGATCGTCGACAAGCATCAACGCAATCCGGCATTTCCGAACGTATTCGCGATCGGGGTCTGCGTGGCGATTCCACCCGTAGGGCAGACACCGGTCCCGGTCGGCGTCCCAAAGACAGGATTCATGATCGAGTCGATGGTAACTGCGGCCGCGATGAACATCGGCTCGCTCCTCAGAGACCAGCAACCGGCGGCGCAACCGACCTGGAACGCGATCTGTCTCGCCGATTTCGGCGATTCCGGCGTGGCTTTCCTGGCGCAGCCGCAGATTCCGCCGCGCAACGTCAACTGGTCATCGAAGGGCGAATGGGTGCATTTCGCCAAGGTTGCCTTTGAAAAATACTTCCTGCGCAAGATTCGGCGGGGTGAAAGCGAGCCGTTCTACGAGCGCTTCCTGCTCGACAAGCTCAACATTGCCAAGATCAAAGAGGTCAAGACCGGAACATGAGCGCCGACCGCCGGACCGTCTGCGGCCAGAATAGCCGCTAGGCGGGTCCTGACTAATTCTGTCTCTAGAAAAAGGAAACTACCATGAACGTCGATCAAGCAGTTCTCGGCTTTGCTGGATTTGTGGTCCTGCTCGGCCTCGCGCTCGGCTGGTTCGTCAGCCCATACTGGTTCCTGCTGACCGCATTCGCCGGGCTCAACATGCTCCAGGCATCCATCACCGGTTTCTGCCCTGCCGCGATGGTCTTCAAAAAGCTCGGCATTCGAGGCGGCTGCGCGTTCTCGTGAGTGGGCGTGCCCGAGCCACAAGCCCGCCTGCTCGCTTGATACATCGCAATGTCCGGCCCGCTCTACCGGATAGATAACGCCAGCAAACCATGGGACAAATCGATGAACAATTGGCCGCAACAAACCACGGAACTGAGTTCGCTTCTGCGCGACCTGCGCGGCACGGCTCCCGACGTCATGAAGGCCTTTGCAGGCATTGCGAAAGCAGCGACCATCTCGAAAGCACTGGACGGCAAGACCAAGGAACTGATCGCGCTCGGCATTGCGGTTGCCGTCCGCTGCGACGACTGTATCGCTTTCCACGTCAAGGCGTGCGTCGAACAGGGCGCCACCAGGGAAGAAGTCAGCGAGACGCTGGGAATGGCCATCTATATGGGCGCCGGACCGTCGGTAATGTATGCGAGCCATGCGCTGGAAGCGTTCGCGCAGTTCGAAGCAGGCGCGGCAAAGCCAGCGCTCAAGCGAGTTGGTGCTCACGGTGACGAGGAAATCCGTATCGAGTGATTTAATCCCCGAGACGAAAGCGATCATCCCGGATGACGGTCGCCCCTATTTGAACGCGCGGTCCCCGCGCTCCACGGTTTTGCGCACCGCGTCGGCGAAAGCGCGGGCCACCGGCTCGAGAATCTCCGGATTGGTAGTGCGGAGATCATCGGATGGCGTGTGGAAAAAACGATGCAGGCCGGCCATGCCGAAAAAATTCGGGTAGCCTGCCGCGTGCACGTCGCGTAGTTCGCCGACCGCCTGCTTCTCCGCGACCAGACGGTTGGCCTTGATATCAGCAAAGGTTTCGCTGACCAGCGCCTGGGCGGAAGGGCTGAGCACGATCGCGCGCAACGCCTCATCGACCTTGTCTTCACGCACAAATCCCTGCGGCCCGCTGCTCCAGGCGTAGCAGGCGTTGGAGGCGCCAAGGTGCACCCAGGCCAGCGTGTCCGGCGGCGGCGGCGCGCCCTGCTTGAGAAACAGTTCCATGCCGCCGTGACCGATCTCGTGGCCAGCCGTGGCGACAAAGACGAAATCGTCGGGCCGCTTCTCCGCCGCGACGGTGCGGGCCAGCGCCAGAAAATTGGCGATTCCCGGACCGCGTTCGCAGACGCAACTGTACCAACCCGTCATCGGCGTCGACACGACGATAACAGGCCCCTTGCCGGCGCCGAGCCGCGCAACGACGTTGCGGCTGGCGACATTGCGCTCATAGCGGCCGGCGACGTCGAACGTAACCGGCGCGCCCGAGGCCATTGCGCGCTCGAATAGCCCCCTGTCCCTGGCGGCGACGACCATCACGGGCACCGGCCACGGCGCATCCTCCTGCGTGACGTTGTAGGCAAAACGGTCTTCGCCGGGGTTGTTGATGACCAGCAGGATCGCCGCGGGACCGCGCGCCACGGCTTGCGCGATCGTGGTGCGATGGGCCGGGCCGAGATAGGCACCGCGGTCATAGGGCAACTCGACCCAGAGAATCTTGCCGCCGGCGTCGCCCTCACGCGTCACCGGCGCAGTGAGCTGAAATGAACTCTTGTCCTCCGGCGGCCACCAGAACGGCGTTGCGTCAACCCTGTTGTCCGCCACCCCAGCGGTCGCGCTTTCGACGACGTATTGCCGGCCGAGCACCACAGGCTGGAACTCGCCCCTGAAACCGGCAGCCTGCAATTCACCGGCAATCCAGTCGGTGGTGACGCGGTCGCCGGGCAAGCCAAACCGGTGCGAACCGAACGATGCGTAATGGGCCACATCGGCGTAGAGTCGCGGCCCTGCGAGAAAATCTTCCGCCGCGCTGAGTTGTCCGGTCATCAAGATCACCATTATCCCGATCAGAACGCGCCAGGCAGACATGAAAGCCTCCGACTTCTACTGCTCGCCGTCGCGCAGCCGCCGCCAGACCGCGCCCAGCACGTTGGAATAATCGTCGGTCCACACCCTCTGCTTTTCGTCCGCCTCGGTCTCGGCCCATTTGTCCGACGACGCCAGCTTGCCGACGTCGGCCTCTTCCCGCGCCGATACCACGACCGAGGTCGAGAAAATGTATTCGTTGTCGCGGCCGGAATCCTCGCTGTAGACCCAGCTCTTCATGTCGTTGGCGTCGGCGATGCCGACAATGACGCTGGCGAGCTCCAGATGGCGGTTGGAGACGTGCATCACCACCGCACCCTGCGGCGCCAGCTTCTCCTTGTAGATCTCCATCGCCTCTTCGGTCGCCAGATGAATCGGGATCGCATCCGACGAATAGGCATCGACGATGATCAGGTCGTAGATTCCGCTGGGTTCGCGCGCGAAGGTCAGCCGGGCATCACCGATGACAGGCTTCAGGTTCGGCTCGCAGTTCTGGATGTAGGTGAAGTATTTCGGGTCGCGCGCGGTATCGACCATCGATTGGTCGATCTCGAAGAACTTCCAGTCCTCGCCGGGTTGCGACGCGCAGGTCAGCGTACCGGAACCGAGGCCGATCACCGCCACCCGAAGCGGCGCGCCCTTGCGTTCGCGCATCGACGTGATCGCCTGACCGATGCCGCCGTCCTTGTGGTAGTAGGTGATCGCCTCGGGCCGGCCGGTGACCGGCGTGCCGTCGTCGTTCTTGAATTTTTCGGCGCCGTGAATCGTGGTGCCGTGCATCAGCACGTGATACTGGCCGTTCGGCGTCACCACGATCTTGTGGACGCCGAAGAAACTGCGCACGGTCTCGACCCGGCCGTCGTCGGAAGGGTAAGCGCGCAGCAGCACCAGTGCGACCGCGACGGTGGCAAAGATCTTCCAGCGGCTGACATTGAGACCGAGCGCCAGCAGCGCCGAGAGAACGCCGACCGCCCCGATGACCCAGACCCTATTGTCATCGATCCAGTGGAACAGTTTGCTGGTGGAATAAGACGGTGCGATCAGCACTACCGCGAGCACTGCAAGGAACGGCCAGTACCAGCCGGCCCAGCGCGGCAGGCGCTCCTTGCCGGGCGGACGGCACAGCGCCGCCAGCGCCAGCAGGATCGGGTATTCGGCAATCCACGAGAAGGCGAACGGCGCGATCAGGCCGGCGAACAAACCGCCGACCATGCCGCCGAACGACAGCGCGACATAGAATCCGGTGAGATATTTTGCTGCCGGACGGGTGCGCGCCAGTTCGCCATGACAGGCCATCGCGATGACGAAGAAGCAGAGTTGATGCCCGCCGAGCGTCAACAGCAGATTTTGCTCGCCGCCGACCGCGAGCAGGATGACGACGCCCGCAATCGCCAGCGGTTGCGCCAGCAGCATCCATTTGTGCGGCAGCAATGGCCGCGACTGGAACACCAATACCCAGGTCAGCAAATACAGCGACAGCGGCAGCACCCACAAAAGCGGCGCGGCGGCGACGTCGGTGGAGATATGCGCGGTCACCGCGATCAGGAGGCCCGACGGCACCGCGGCGAGGAAAATCCAGCGCGCGCGCACGATCCAGGACGGCGCCGGCGCGTCGGCATCGTCTGCCGGCATGTTGAGCGCGGCGGCATTGGCCGGCGAGCGCAGCAGCAGGACGCCGCAACTGGCGATCAGCACGATCAGCAAGCCATAACCGCCGGTCCAGATCAGGTTTTGGGTGCGCAAGGTGAACATCGGCTCCAGCAGCACCGGATAGGACAGCAGCGCCAGAAAACTGCCGATGTTCGAGGACGCGTAAAGGAAATAGGGATCGGGACCGTTAGGATGGCCGGTGCGGACGAACCAGGCCTGCAGCAGCGGATTGTTGGCGGCGAGCGCGAAGAACGGCAGCCCGATCGAGACCGCGAACAGGCCGAGCAGCCAGAACGCGTAGCCCGAGGTCGGCGGATCGCCCCACCCGCTCGAAATCGACAGCGGCAGCGTCAGCAGCGCGACCGCAAGCAGAAGCAGATGGATTGCCACCGGGATCGCGCGGTTTTTAATCTGCATCAGAAAATGCGCATAGGCGTAGCCGCCGAGCAGCAGCGACTGGAAGAACACCATCGCCACCGACCACACCGCCGGCGAGCCGCCGAGCCGCGGCAGCACCATTTTGGTGAACAAGGGTTGTACCGAGAACAGCAGCAGCGCGCTGACGAAGATCGCGGCGGTATAGACCACCAGGATGAAGCGGTTTCGCGCAGCAGAAGGCTCCGTGGCGACGGACGGCTCATAAGTCATGAAAGCTCCGGCTTGAACCCGGCGGGCGCCGGCTGCGGGAATTCGGGCAGTTGAATGCCAGAGATGTTGAGTGGAGCATATGGCAACTTGGCGAGCAATGCGGGATAAGAGTTGTCGTTCCGGGGCGATGCGAAGTATCGAACCCGGAATCTCGACATTCCCCGGGGGTGCAATTGCACCCCTGAGGTCTGGTCGTTTGGACCATCCCGGAATGACAGCCCAACGCTAATCAAACCTTCTTGAAGCGAACATGAACGAAACGGACGTCGTCATCATCGGTGCGGGGCATAACGGCCTCACCTGCGCGGCCTATCTCGCGATGGCCGGGTTGCGCGTGAAAGTGGTCGAGCGCCGCAAGGTGGTCGGCGGCGCCGCGGTGACCGAGGAGTTTCACCCCGGATTCCGCAATTCGGTAGCCGCTTACACCGTCAGCCTGCTCAACCCGCAGATTGCGAGCGACCTGAAGCTGGCCGATCACGGCTTGCGGATCGTCGAGCGCCGCGCGCAGAATTTCCTGCCCGCGCCCGACGGCAGCTATCTCCTGACCGGCGAAGGCCGCACCCGGGAGTCCGTGGCCAAACTCAGTCCGCGTGATGCCGACCGTATCGAGACGTTTTCAAACGAGCTGGAAGCCATCGCCGACGTGTTGCGGCAGTTCGTGCTGCGCGCGCCGCCGAACATCGTGGACGGCCTCGGCACGAACGCGATTCGCGAAACCTTCAACGCGATCGGCACCGCCGGCCTGTTGCGAAAACTGTCGATGGAAGCGCAGCGCAACCTGCTCGATCTCTTCACCTGCTCGGCCGGCGAAATGCTCGACGACCGCTTTGAAAGCGAACTGGTCAAGGCGCTGTTCGGCTTCGACGCCATCGTCGGCAATTACGCCAGCCCGTATGCCGCGGGCTCCGCCTATGTGATGCTGCATCATGCGTTCGGCGAGGTGAACGGCAAGAAGGGCGTCTGGGGTCATGCCATCGGCGGCATGGGCGCAATTACGCAGGCGATGGCGCGCGCCGCGCGCGGCCACGGCGTCGAGATCGAGACCAATGCCGGCGTACGCGAGGTGATCGTCGAGCGCGGCCGGGCGGTTGGCGTCATTCTCGACAATGGGGAAACCATCCGCGCCAGATATGTTGCCTCCAACGTCAACCCGAAACTGCTCTACACGCGGCTGATGCCGTCGGGTGCATTGCCGCCGGAATTTCTCGAGCGTATCGGACGCTGGCGCAACGGCTCCGGCACGTTCCGGATGAATGTCGCGCTTAGCGCGCTGCCGTCCTTCGCGGCACTTCCCGGCACCGGCGATCATCTCACCGCCGGCATCATCCTGGCGCCAAGCCTTGGCTATATGGATCGCGCCTGGCAGGACGCGCGCGCCCATGGCTGGAGCCGCGAGCCCGTGGTCGAGGTGCTGATCCCCTCGACGCTCGATGACTCGCTGGCGCCCTCGGGCCAGCATGTCGCAAGCCTGTTCTGCCAGCACGTCGCGCCGGAGTTACCTGATGGAAAGTCATGGGACGATCATCGCGACGAGGTCGCCGACCTCATGATCGCAACGGTGGACAACTACGCGCCGGGCTTTGCGGCCAGCGTGATCGGCCGTCAGGCACTGTCACCGCTCGATCTGGAGCGGCAGTTCGGCCTGCTCGGCGGCGACATTTTTCACGGCGCGCTGACGCTCAATCAACTGTTCTCGGCACGGCCGATGCTGGGGCATGCGGATTACCGCGGGCCGCTAAAGGGCCTCTACCATTGCGGCTCCGGCGCCCATCCCGGCGGCGGCGTCACCGGCGCCCCCGGCCACAACGCGGCAAAGGCGATTTTGGGCGATCATCGGGCTCTGTTTAAGTGAATACCCGTGCGGGGATTGCGGTTCGACGGTGCCGGTGGAACCGTTGATGATCCTGTGGATCGATCGTTGAAAACCAGCCGGCAATGCTGTGGATAACGAAGGGTTACCGGCGTGTATATCGCCTGAACAAGCGAGGTCGGTCCCGGTGGATAAGGCTGTGAATAGCCCCTGTGTAAAGCCCGGAGAGGCTGTGGATGCAGGGCGGCACTGAACAAAAGCGAAGGACCGGGCGCTGATCGCGCCCGGTCCCTGCAATGTTCCGAAATGGTACGATTACTTCAGCGCGGAGCTGATGCTATCGAACTTGGCGCTAAGCGCGGTGCCTACGCCGTTGACGGCGGCAACGATGGCGACCGCAATGCCGGCGGCAATCAGGCTATACTCGATAGCCGTTGCACCGGATTCGTTATTGAGAAACTTCGAAATGAAAGATTTCATGGCTGGTTCCGACCTCGTTTAATTGACCGAGGAACGGCGGGTTTGCTGCAGTTCCATTGATGATATTACCCGCAGAAATCTAAGGTAGCTCTTAATGGGACACGCATAAGTTTTCAGGATATTGCGACATGAAATTTGCTTAAATTTGAATGAAATAACCTCGCCCCCGTCCTGCCCTTCCCGCTTTTCCTCCGGTTCTTCAATGACTTCTCCCGCCACCCCCACCCACCGCGCCAGCTTTGCAGTCGGTGGCGAACCTACCGCCAAGGGCGTCGTGGACGTCCTGACCGAATTTTTTTTTGAGGGCGAGGCCGCCATCGCAGCGCACGAGCGGTCCGACGGCCGCTGGGACGTCACGATGCACTTTGCCGACCGGCCGGACCAGGCGCTGCTGCGCGAGCTTGTGACCAATGCTGCGGGAGCCGAGATCGCCAAGGGTCTCGCCTTCGACACGGTCGAGGCCAAGGACTGGGTAAAGTCCAGCCTCGCGGACCTTGTCCCGGTCCCCGCCGGCCGCTTCGTGGTGCACGGCCAGCACGACCGCGACCGCATCGCCCCCAATAAGCTCGGCATCGAGATCGAGGCGGCGCTGGCGTTCGGCACCGGCCATCACGGCACCACACGGGGCTGCCTGCTGCTGCTCGATCACGTCCTGAAGGCCTGGCGCCCGCGGCGGGTGCTCGACCTCGGCACCGGCACCGGCGTACTGGCGATTGCCGCCGCCCGGGCGCTGCATGAAAGGGTGCTGGCGAGCGACATCGATCCGGTCTCGGTCGAGGTCACCCGGGAAAATGCCCGGCTGAACGTGGCGGGGCATCTGGTGCAGGCGATTACCGCCAACGGATTTTCGGCGCCGCAATTCGCGCAGCGCGGCCCATTCGATCTGGTGCTGGCGAACATTCTGGCCAATCCGCTCCGCCAACTGGCGACGCCGATGGCGCGGCATCTGGCCCCGTCGGCGCTGGTGATCCTGTCGGGCCTGCTGACGCCGCAGGTGCCCGCCGTCATCGCCGCCTATCGCGCCCGCGGACTGGTGCCGCTGCGGCATCTGCGGATCGAAGGCTGGAGCAGCCTGCTGCTGCGCCGTCTCGGATGACCACGCCCGGCCGGCAATGCGGTGACTGTACGCTGTGCTGCAGGGTGATGGCGATCGAAGCGGCCGGACGAGTGCCGGCGGTTCAACTGCCTGTGGCTCGTCAACGATCATCTCGACGAACGCTGGAGGCCGAGCAGATCCAAGCTCGTTGTAACGACATCGGAAGATGGTCTCGAAGTCTGATGCGATCCGGGTTTTCCCGAGGCCTGGCGCAAGGAGCCGTTTCGCAGCGAGATACGGCAATGGGCGGCGTCGGGTGAAACGCATGATGTGACAGTGCTGGTCATCATTGGTCGCAAAATGATTCTCGTCACACCCGATCGGGAGTTTGATCTCGGCGCATCAACGAAACGGGTCCGGCCATAAGCCGAACCCGCACGTTCGCAGATGAATTAATTGATCCAGCCCTAATCGGGAGGTCGGTGCGGGTTGCGGGCGATCACGCCTTTGTCCTCGCGCAGGCCGCGTTTGACGCGTGCTTCGACGAACCGGTCCAGCATCTGCACGATCACCCCGCGTTGCTTCTTGTTCGCGATCGGTGGAATCGGGCCGCGGCTGGCCGCCGGCGGCGAAATCTTCTCAAACGTGAAAGCAGGCATCGTGTATCCCCTCTTCGTTGAGTTGAAACACTCCTGGAGCCCTCCTGTACCCTAGACGAACGGCTTGCACCGCCAACCGTTCCGTCCGATCTGACGCGGACAGCAAAATTCAAGCATAGATTATGCCAATCGGATTGACCGGGATCAGATTGCGGACCTCTCCAGCCAACCCTAGAGTAGTCGGACCATGTTCGAAGCCCATTTCCAGACATTCGAGGAGCCCGAAAGCGGCGTCGCGCTGACCGCGCGGCTGGCCGCCTTTCGCGAGGAGCTGGCGCGCCGCAAACTGACCGGATTCGTGATTCCCCGCGCCGATCAGCAGCAAAACGAGTATGTCGCACCGTCAGAAGAGCGGCTGGCCTGGCTGACTGGCTTCACCGGCTCGGCCGGCCTCGCCATCGTCCTGACCCATGAGGCGGCGGTTTTCGTCGACGGCCGCTATACCCTGCAGGCGGCCAAGCAGGTCGACCACAAGGCCTGGCATATCGAGCCGCTGGCCGACCCGCCGCCGGAGCACTGGCTGGGGCGGCACTTGGCGACCGGCGACCGCCTCGGTTTTGACCCCTGGCTGCACACTTCTTCGGCAGCCGAGCGATTGGCCGCCGCCTGCGCCAAGGCCGGCGCGGAGCTGGTTGCCGTCGAGACCAACCCGCTCGACCAGGTCTGGACCGAGCGCCCGGCCCCGCCGCTCGGCCCGGTTGCCGTCCACGGCAGCCAGTTTTCCGGCGAGATCGAAACCGAGAAGCTGAAGCGGATCCGGCTCGAAATCCACAAGCTCGGCGTCGAGGCGCTGGTGCTGTCGGACAGCCACGCCGTGGCCTGGACCTTCAACATCCGCGGCGCCGACGTTTCGCACACCCCGCTGCCGCTGTCCTACGCGCTGGTGCCGAAGGACGGCCGCCCCACCGTGTTCATCGACCACCGCAAGCTGTCGAACCTGTCGCGCGATCATCTCGAGCAATCCGCCGACGTCCGCGAGCCCGATGCGTTGACGCCGATGCTGACCGAGCTCGCCAAGCACGGCGCCGCCATCGCACTCGACAGCGCCACCGCGGCCGACGCCCTGAGCCGCCTGATCACGGCTGCCGGCGGCAAGCCGGTACGCGGCAACGATCCGGTCAGTCTGCTCAAGGCCGTAAAGAACCTCACCGAGATCGACGGAACGCGGACCGCGCATCAGCGCGACGCAGTGGCGCTGGTGCGGTTTCTGGCCTGGATCGATCGCGAGGCGCCCTCGGGCGCGCTCACCGAAATCGATACCGTCGAGGCGCTGGAGACCTTTCGCCGCCAGACCGGCGCGCTGAAGGACGTTTCGTTTCCCACCATCGCCGGCACCGGGCCGAACGGCGCCATCGTGCATTACCGCGTCACCCGCAAGACCAACCGGCGCATCGTGTCCGGCGATCTGCTGCTGATCGATTCCGGCGCGCAGTATGAAGACGGCACCACCGACGTCACCCGCACGGTCGCGATTGGCGAACCCACTGATGAGATGCGCGACCGCTTTACCCGCGTGTTGCGCGGGCACATGGCGATCGCGCGCGCGGTCTTCCCCGACGGCACCACCGGCGCGCAACTGGATTCGCTGGCGCGGCAATATCTCTGGCAGGCCGGCCTCGATTTCGAGCACGGCACCGGACATGGCGTCGGCAGCTATCTCTCGGTGCACGAAGGCCCGGCGCGGATTTCCAAGCTCGGCACCACGCCGCTGAAGCGCGGAATGATCCTGTCCAACGAGCCCGGCTACTACAAGACCGACGCTTACGGCATCCGGATCGAGAATCTGGAACTCGTGATCGGCACCGACATTTTTGGTTCCGAAAAGCCGGTCAACGCGTTCGAGACGCTGACTTTGGCGCCGATCGACCGCCGCCTGATCGACGTTGCGATGCTGACGCCGTCGGAGCTGAAATGGCTCAACGACTACCACGCCCGCGTCAACCGCGAGGTCCGCGGCCATCTCAACGATACCGCAACCAAGCTGTGGCTGGATGAAGCAACGGCGGCGTTGTTGGTGCTGTAGGTCAACGTCATTCCGGGGCGCGTCGCAGACGCGAACCTCAGGTGCGCAATTGCGCACTGGGGAATCTCGAGATTCCGGGTTCGATGCTTCGCATCGCCCCGGAATGACCGAGAGGCCCCTCCCCAAATCAGCATACCCGCATGCCGAAACGGCCGTATTCGGCATTCGCCATCCCGCTACAGTCCTGACCACACCGGGGATCGGACCTGAATGCATGGCGTGACGGGCAAGCCGCCCGACGTGGCGACGGACAGCAGCGGCGTCGCGAATTCCAGAACCATGCTGATGCTGCTCGTCCTGATGACGGGCGTGGCGCCGATCTCGCTGTACATGCTGGTGCCGGCGCTGCCGGTGCTGGCGACCACGTTCGGCCGCGACATCTCGGTCGCGCAGATGACGGTGTCGCTCTACATGGTCGGTATCGCCTGCTCGCAGATCATCATGGGGCCGCTGTCGGATAAATTCGGCCGCCGCCCGGTACTGCTCGGCGGCATCGGCCTGATGGTCGCCGCCAGCGCCGCCGGCATCTTTGCCGAGACATTGCCGCAACTGATCGCCGCGCGCTTCCTGCAGGCACTGGGTGGCGCCTCCGGCATGGTGGTGAGCCGCGCCATCATCCGCGACCTCTACAGCCGCGATCGCATCTCTTCCATGATCAGCCTCGTCATCGCGGTCATGATGATCGCACAGATGCTGTCGCCGCTGACCGGCGGTCTGCTGGAAACCGCATTCGGCTGGCGCGCGATCTTCTATCTCATCACCGCCGCATCGCTGGCGATCACGATCATGATCGCGCTGGCGCTGCCGGAGACCCGGCGCGACCGCGTCGCGGGCAGCAGCTTTCGCGGCGATATCGGCAGTTTGATCCGGAGCCGCGCCTTCATCGGCTATGTGCTGTGCCAGGTGCTGGCCTCGCAGATCATCTTCGCCTTTGCCGGCGGCGGGCCCTACATCGTGGTGACGCAGATGGGCCGCAGCAGCGCCGAATATGGCGCCTGGTTTGCGACCACCGGCTTTGCGTATCTGGTCGGCAATCTCTTCTGCGTCCGCTTTGCGCCGCGCCACTCGCTGGAGAAACTGATCTGGTTCGGGCTGGCGTTGCAGCTCGGCGGCAGCCTGCTCAACCTGATCTGGAGCCTCACCGGCTTCAACCAGGCGCCGTCGGTCCTGTTCGGCACCCAGATGATCGTGATGGTCGCCAATGCCTTCGTGATGTCGAACTCGGTCGCCGGCGCCATCAGCGTCCGCCCCGAGGCCGCCGGCACCGCCTCCGGCGCGATGGGCTTCTTGCAGATGGGGATCGGCGCGCTGGTCTCGCAATTCGGCGCCTATCTCGGCGGCCATTCCGCCACCACGCTGCCGCTGACCGCGGCGATTTTTGCGATATCGGTCGCCTGCGCCTCGACCATGTTCTTCATCGTGCCGCGGCGAACCGTGGTCGTCAGCGAGGCGTTGATCGAGAAGGCGGAGGAGGAAGAGTCGGGGATGCTTTGAAAGGGAGGGCATGGCCTCGACCGTCACTGCGAGCGAAGCGAAGCAATCCATTCTTCCTTTACGCTGATAGAGGTTGCTTCGTCGCTTCGCTCCTCGCAATGACGGCTGGATACAGTTTCGCATTCTCGCGACATGTTTTGCCCGAGCTTTGCAATTAATCTTTCGCCCCATGAAATACAGAGGGCGCAGGGAAGACCGGATGCGCGCTGCACCCGCGGTCTCGCGTGCAATAGATGCATCGTAGTGCGCACACGAGCATACAGGTTCAGCGGAGAGCCTCCGGCCTTCCCTGCGCAATGGCTTTACGGCTTATACATGGTCGTCCTGGTGACCGGCTTTGTTGCCACCATCATCATTGGAAGCTTTCGCTTCCGCCAACTTGACGCCAGCACCGGGGCGTCGGACCCTCACGATTTCGCCGTACGCATAAGCCACGCTCGTCAGTCGTGACCTCGCGTCCACCGCGACCTGCCCCACGTCCGCGACGATGGCCAACGCCCCTCTTGGTGGGACAGGATGGCGAGAGTCATAAAGATGATTTGCCCGACGAAGCGAGAGAAATATTTTTGCACGCAGGGATAGACAACCCACCCAAATCATTGAGTGGGTGATTTGTCCATGGGCAACGCAACCGACCGTGGGTGACGACGGCGCGCCGCTATTCCCGATCCCATGCATAATATTCACAAACATTCCCGATTGCACTTGGCACCCTTTTCAGTAGGCTCACCGCGATTCATCGTTTGGTTTCGTTGCCGCGCAACGGAGAAATATTTTGCGTCCAACCTTGCATCACAGGGACGCAAAATCGACGCGGTCGTGCACTAGCCTAACCGATTGGTCGCCCAGTTCATGCAATCGGATTATCCGGCGACTTTCCGTTTGGCGCTAAAGGACGTGGCAAGAGTAAAGCTGGTTGCTTACGCGTGTTGTGAATCGATGAGAGGCAAACTGGAACAACTCAAGCGAGGCGCGGTTCAGTGAACCACCCGCTCAGTTGATGGGAACAGGGATATGCCGAAACATTTTTTCGATCTCGACAACGGAAAACTTCGCTATGTCGACACCGAGGGCACCGAACTGACCGATCTGAACATGATCCGCAATGAGGCCGTCAGATTTCTGGCGACGGTCTTCAAGGACGCGCCGCCGGACGAAGGCGACTGCGCGTTCGTCGTCCGTGTCCGCGACGAGCGCGACCGGGTCGTCTACATGACGGCGTTGACGCTGCAGGAAAACTGGGTCTGATCCGCCGACCCGAAAGCCGCTGATGTTGCGGGATCGATCGTTCTCGTCGCCGGGGACGACGACTTGGCGCGGCTGCACGCGGTAGACATTCTGGCAGCCGCGCATCACCCCCTCTCCCCGTTCTGGTCTAAGCCCGTGCGTTGGCCTATCCTGAGACCCGGGAGAGGCCATGAAAGCAGGTGGCGGACCAAGAAAGTCGCGAAGCGGCAGGGCGTTAACGCGGAAGCCCGGCATGGCGTCCAAAGCCGCGCGCGATTCCAGGCCTGCGACAGCGAAAGCCGCGCGTTCCGCGAAGCCGGACGTCGAACGACTGGCGCTCGAGCTGCAAGAGGCGAGAGAACGGCAGGCCGCGACCGCCGAGGTGCTGAGCCTGATCGCGGACTCGCCGACCGATCTGCAGTCGGTGTTCGAACGGATCGTAGGGAATGCCGCACGGCTGTGCCAGAGCGTGCTGAGCGCCGTCTATCGCCGCGACGGCGAGCATGTCGACATCGTCGCCTACGACCAGTTTTCCGCGGAATCGGTGGCGGCGGTGCGCAAAGCCTACCCTGCCCCGCTGACCAGCAAGAACCTGATCTCGGTCGCGCTGCGCGAACGCCGCGTCGTGCACGAGCCGGATGTGCTGGTCTCCGGCGGCTACAGCGAATTGCAGCGAACCTCGGGCTATCGCAGCATCCTGGTGGTGCCGATGCTTCGCGACGAGGTCGCGATCGGCGCCATCGCGGTGATGCGGCTGGAGCCGCAATTGTTTTCCAAGGCCCAGGTCGAGCTGTTGAAAACCTTTGCCGGTCAGGCGGTGATCGCGATCGAGAACACGCGGCTGTTCACCGAGGTGCAGCAGCGCACCCGGCAACTGTCGCAATCGCTCGACGATCTCCGCGCCGCGCAGGACAGTCTGGTGCAGACCGAAAAACTGGCCGCCCTCGGACGGCTGGTGGCGGGGGTCGCCCACGAGATCAACACCCCGATCGGCACCAGCCT
The DNA here is from genome assembly GCA_038244925.1 of Hyphomicrobiales bacterium. Taxonomy (GTDB): domain Bacteria; phylum Pseudomonadota; class Alphaproteobacteria; order Rhizobiales; family Xanthobacteraceae; genus Bradyrhizobium. Next base: position 39,370 of record JBBRSX010000036.1, read on the forward strand.
GACGGTGGCCTCGACCCTGATCAACAAGACCGTCCGGTTCGAAGCCGACGTCGCCAGCGGCCATGTGCGCCGGTCGACCCTGAGTGAGTTCACCGCGGCAAGCCACGAGGCGGCATCGCAGATCGTGATCAACCTCAACCACGCCATCGACCTGATCCAGTCGTTCAAGCAGGTGGCGGCCGATCGCAACGTTTCGGATCGCAGAAGCTTCGACCTCGCCGAGGTGACCGAACAGGTGGTCAAGGGACTGCGGTTCGGGCTGCGGCGGAATCTCGTGGTTGACGTCGCCTGCGAACCGGATCTCGCCATGAACAGCTATCCCGGACCTTACGGCCAGGTGCTCACCAACCTGGTGCTCAATTCCGCGGTGCATGCCTTTCCCGACGGCGCCAAGGGCGCGGTCCAGATCGCGGTGCAGGCGTCTGGCAAGCACAATGTCGAAATCCTGTTTTCGGACGACGGCTGCGGCATGAGCGCGGAGGTCCGCCGCCAGGTGTTCGACCCGTTCTTCACCACAAGGCGCGACCAGGGCAGCACCGGCCTCGGACTGCACATCGTCCACAACATCGTGACCAACCGGCTCGGCGGCCGAATCTATCTCGATACCAAGCCCGCTGCCGGAACGAAAATCCGGATCGTGGTGCCGCGCGAAGCGCCGCTGGAGATGGCGGCGGAGTGAGGCGGATCTGATATGCGAGGGAACGCGATCGACGAGATTGCACGGAGCCGGCCTACGTCCGCTCTTCCGACAAACGCGGCCATCGCCCCGCGCCTCACCATGATCACAATTGCGGGCCTGAAAGAGTCATCTCACGCTCCGCCCGGAAAACGTTGCCGTAGAGGTTGGAAATCCATTGGCGCCCGCTCGACGTGACATTGAGGTAGCGTATTGCATTCTGAATTTGCGGAGCAGCGTTGTTCCAGTAGAAGTTCGGGTATTTGTAAACAATATCTGCCGGCGTATCGTAGCCAAGCGTTTTGTTTAAACCAATTTCCTCAAATTCGTAGAACAGCGCATTCGACTTTTTTATATAGTTGGGGTCGCCGAGCTGGCCAATCAGGTCCGCGGCGCGCAGCAACAAACCTTCCTCTTCGATCAGGCTGTCGTTCGAGGATGTCGTATAGGGAAAGCGGGTATACTCAATCGCCCGGGCAATTCGGGTAGCATCGAGCTCATCGACCGCGTCCAGGCGTTCGAAAACGAACAACTTTGACCGGTCCACGTGGTATGGTGCAAGGGCAGCATCGGAAGATCCTCGCGGCAGACGAATTGTACGACCATCGAGATCGGCGACGTAGGACTCATCGCTGTCGCCTTGAACAACACCGCGGACGTATCCGATGTCGTGGGTGAGACACGCCAAAATGAAATTCGCATAGTCGTGTGGCGTGGTTGGGCGCAGCAAAGCCCGGCCAATCATAATGTCATGCCCCGCAAGGGTAACGAGAAGCGAGTGCTCGAGGTTGTGATACAGAGCATCGCTGTTGCCGATGCACTCCAACGTGAGTCTGGCCGCATACGGCAGGATTTCAGCGAGGCGGGCATGTGAAGTACCAAACAGATCTTTGGTTTCCGCGGTCAGAAATGATCCCAAAGCCTTCGCAACCACTTCCGGAATTGTGATCATCTGAACACCTGTCCCAGCTTTTCTCAGTTACTGCTGTCGTCATTTCAAATGGATTCGAGGAAGATACCGGTAGTTCTCGGCGGCTACTGCACCTAAAAGGTGACTCGCGATGACGGCTTCGAGCCGTCCTGTGCATTTGGGCCTCCGACCGAGGCAAGAAACCTATCACGATACGGTTCGAGCCAAAATGCCGCCTTTTGGCACATTCCAGACCTGCCGACCGCTTCACCGAATTTCTCCCAATGTAAAACACAGACATCGATCGGAACGCGCACACCGGTCGATTTACGGCTGCCCGCCGCTACTCCTCTATCAGCTTCAGCCACTCGTCCTCGGTCAGCACGGCGACGCCGAGCTCGCGTGCCTTGGCGAGTTTGGAGCCGGCATCCTCGCCGGAAACGACGTAATCGGTCTTCTTCGACACCGAGCCCGCGACCTTGGCACCGAGCCGTTCCGCCACCGCCTTGGCTTCGTCGCGGGTGAACTTTGTCAGTGAGCCCGTGAACACCACGGTCTTGTCGGAGACCGGCGAACTCTTGCGCGGCTGTTCGGCCGGCTTGACCTCGATCTCGCGCAGGAGTTCACCCAGCGCTTTCACGTTGCGCGGCTCGGCGAAGAACTCGACCACCGCGTCGGCGACGATCTCGCCGACGCCGCCGATATTGTTGAGGTCCTGATAGGCCTCCGTGGTGTTCTCTTCGTCCCCAGTACCCTTGTTACTTCCTTTGGCCGCGGCCAGCATCGCCTCGCGAAAATTCTCGACGGTGCCGTAGTGCCGCGCCAGCAGTTTTGCGTTGCCCTCACCGACGTGACGGATGCCGAGCGCGAAGATCAGGCGGTGCAGATCGACGGTGCGGCGAGCGTCGATGGCGCTGAACAGGTTGCGAACGGACGTCTCGCCATACCCCTCGCGCGCCATCAGCTTGCTGGTCGAACGCGCGTCGCGCTTCTGCAGCGTGAAAATGTCGACCGGCGACATGATCAGCCCGTCCTGGTAAAATTCCTGGATCTGCTTTTCGCCGAGACCTTCGATGTCGAAGGCGAGCCGTGACACAAAATGCTTCAATCGTTCCACCGCCTGCGCCGGACAGATCAGCGCGCCAGTGCAGCGGCGCACCACCTCGTCGCCCTCGCGCACGGCATGGCTGCCACAGACCGGGCAAACTTCCGGAAATTTATACGGTTTTGCGGTCTTCGGCCGCTTGTCCAGCACCACGCTGACGATCTGCGGGATCACGTCGCCGGCGCGCTGCACCACCACGGTATCGCCAACGCGGATATCGACGCCGTCGCGGAGCGGGCTGCCGTCATTGCCGATGCCCTTGATGTAGTCTTCGTTGTGCAGCGTCGCGTTCTGCACCACGACGCCGCCGACCGTGACCGGCGCCAGCCGCGCCACCGGCGTCAACGCGCCGGTGCGGCCGACCTGAATGTCGATGCCGTTGAGGATGGTCGTCGCCTGTTCCGCTGCAAACTTGTGCGCGATCGCCCATCGCGGGCTACGCGACACAAAACCGAGCCGGTCCTGCCAGTCGAGCCGGTCCACCTTGTAGACCACGCCGTCGATGTCGTAGCCCAATGAAGCGCGATCCTCGCCGATCTTGCGGTAGAATTTCAGGACGTCCTCGACGTCCTTGCACAGCTTCGTCAGCGGATTGACGACGAGGCCGGCCCTGTCCATCCACGCCAGCATGCCGGCTTGCGTATCGGCCGGCCGCTCGCTCATCTCGCCCCAGGTATAGGCGAAGAACTTCAGCGGCCGTGACGCCGTGATCGAGACGTCCTTTTGGCGCAGCGAGCCCGCCGCCGAATTGCGCGGGTTGGCGAAGATGGTGTCGTCGGCTTCGGCCTGTTTTTTGTTCAGCTCGAGAAAATCCTTCTTGAGCATATAGACTTCGCCGCGCACCTCACAGGCCGCCGGAATGTTGCGGCCCTTCAGCGCATGCGGAATATCCTTGATGGTGCGGACATTGGCGGTGACGTCCTCGCCTTCAAACCCGTCGCCGCGGGTGGCGGCCCGCACCAGTTCGCCGTTCTCGTAGCGCAGCGACAATGACAGCCCGTCGATCTTGGGCTCGGCGACGATCGCCGGCATCTCGTCGGCGTCGAGCTTGAGAAAGCGGCGGATGCGATCGAGGAAATCAGTAACGTCCTCGTCGGCGAAGGCGTTGCCGAGCGACAGCATCGGCACGACATGCTGCACTTTGGCAAAGCGTCCCGACGGCGCCGCGCCTACTTTTTGCGACGGCGAGTCGGACGTGACGAATTCGGGAAATCTGGCCTCGATGGCTTCAAACCGCTGCCGAAGCGCATCATAGGCTGCGTCCGATACGGTCGGCGCGTCCTTCTGGTAGTAGCGTTCGTTGTGCGCCTCGATTTCGAGCGCGAGCCGCATCAACTCGACCTTGGCCTGGGCCTTGGTGAGCTTGGCGATGTCGGTAAGGGGTTTTGTGAATTTTGCCATCGTGCAACTATGGATTGTCATTCCGGGGCGATGCAAAGCATCGAACCCGGAATCTCGAGATTCCGGGTCTGGTGCTGGCGCACCATCCCGGTATCTCGGCGTTGAGAGTGATCCGCGTCATGGCCTACTACGTCTATATCCTCGCGAGCCGAAAGGACGGAGCGACCTATATCGGCGTGACGAACGACTTGGTGCGACGCGTCTATGAATACCGCACCAAGGCCGTTTCCGGCTTCACATCCCGGTACAATATCACACGGCTGGTTTGGTTCGAAATCTACGACGACCCGATTTCGGCGATTTCCCGGGAGAAAGAACTGAAGAAATGGAAGCGGAGTTGGAAGGTCCAACTGATCGAGGCGCAAAAGCCCGAGTGGAAGGATTTGTACGAGTCGATCTGCCAATGAGCCCGTCTGTTGCCAAGGCCGTCGTCCGCAACAAAGGTCGTCATTCCGGGGCGCGTCGAAGACGCGAACCCCGAATCTCGAGATTCCGGGTTCGCACTTCGTGCGCCCCGGAATGACGTTGAGTTACGCCGCCCCCCTTATGCGACATAACTACGCCGTCGCCGCCTTCAGCAGCCGGTCCGCGGCCGCTCTCGCCTCGGCCGTGATCTCGGCGCCGGCCAGCATGCGGGCGATTTCTTCGCGGCGGAGATCGGCGGGGAGCGCGTTGACGCGGGTGGCGACGCGCTTGCCCTTGTCCAGCGCGTCCTTGGAAATCAGCAAATGCTGGCTGGCGCGGGCGGCGACCTGCGGCGCGTGCGTCACCGCCATCACCTGAACCTTGTCGGCAAGCCGCGCCAGGCGCGCGCCGATCGCATCCGCCACCGCGCCGCCGACGCCGGTATCGATTTCGTCGAACACCAGTGTCGGCGCCGAGCCGCGATCGGACAGCACCACTTTCAGCGCCAGCAGGAAGCGCGACAGCTCGCCGCCGGATGCCACTTTCATCATCGGGCCCGGCTTGGTGCCGGGATTGGTCTGGACCCAGAACTCGACGCGGTCGATGCCTTGCGGCCCCGGCGACCTGGCGTCGGCCTCGACCTGGGTCATGAACTTCGCGCGTTCGAGTTTCAGCGGCGCCAGTTCGGCATTGACGGCCTTGTTGAGCTTTTCAGCCGATTTGCTCCGCGCCGCCGAGAGTTTTTCCGCCGCCGCACCGTAGCGCGCGTCGGCCTCGGCGGCGGTCGCTTCCAATTTCTTCAACTGACCGGCGCCGGCATCGATCAGCGCCACGTCGGCGGCGTATTTGGCGGCGAGCGCGGCGAGGCCGTCGACCGGCGTTGAATATTTGCGCGAGGCCGCGCGCAGCGCGAACAGCCGCTCCTCGATGCGCTCCAGTTCGGCGGGATCGAAATCGGCCGCGGCCAATGCCGCATTGAGATGCTGCTCGGCCTCTTCCAGCGCGTTGATGGCGATGTCGATCGCCTTCACCGCGGGGTCGACGAGATGCGGCAGATTGCCGGCGCGGCGCTCAAGCCGGCGCACCGCCGCGGCCAGCGCCGGCACCGGCGAATGGTGGCCGCCGACCGCCTCCTGCGCCTCGCGCAGATCGCTGGCGATCTTCTCGCCCTGCATCATGGTGGTGCGGCGTCCGGCGAGCGCGGTCTCCTCGCCGTCCTTTGGCCGCAGCGCCTTCAATTCATCAGAAGCATGGCGCAGATAGTCCGCCTCGCGGGCGGCGCGTTCCATGCCGGCGCGATGTTCGTCGAGGGCGTGGTTGGCGGTGCGCCGCGCGTCCCACAGCAGTTCCAGCGCCGCGACGTCCTTTTCCAGGCCGGCAAAGGCGTCGAGCAGTTGCCGGTGGGTCGCGGCATCGACCAGCGCGCGCTCGTCATGCTGGCCGTGGATCTCGACCAGCGCGGCGCCGACCGCTTTGAGAGTCTGCACCGAGATCGACTGGTCGTTGATGAAGGCGCGGGTTCGGCCATCGGCGAATTGCACGCGGCGCAGAATCATCTCGCAGTTATTTTCAGAGCTCGTATCGTCGAGGCCGTTCTCGGAAAGGATTTTCGCCGCCGGATGGCCCTTGGGCACATCGAACATCGCGGTGACCTGGCCCTGTTCGGCGCCATGGCGGACCAGGCCCGAATCGCCGCGGCCGCCGAGCGCCAGCGCGAACGCATCGAGCAGGATGGATTTGCCCGCGCCGGTCTCGCCGGTCAAAACCGCGAGGCCACGGGAGAACTCGATATCGAGCCGTTCGATCAGGACGATGTCACGGATCGACAGACGCGCCAGCATGAGAAATCAATTCCTAGCCGAGGCCTATCTTCTTGAAGGCCCTGGAAATATAGGAACCCTGATTCTCGCTCGGCTCGAGACCGCCTGACTTTACAAGATTATAGGAGTACTTGTACCAGGTACTGTCAGGAAAGTTGTGCCCAAGGACAGCCGCTGCGGTCTGGGCCTCGCCGACGATGCCGATCGCCATATAGGCCTCGGTCAGGCGCGCCAGCGCTTC